>USGH01000080.1 GCA_900554225.1 uncultured Eubacteriales bacterium
ACGCTCTACACGGACAAGCAGACGACGGTGAAGAACGGGACTGCCGGCGTGGAGAAGGTGGACGGCGGGTACCAGGGTGTATTCAAGACGGACCGCGCGCTCTACATGATGGAGGTGCTGGGGACGCTGCCGGATCTGCGCGATATGGAAAGCGAATTTGGGATCGTGGTGCTGCCGAAGGCGGACGAGAGCGCGGCATACGCGTCGCCGGTCTATCACGGTGCGATCGGGCTATGTGTGCCTGTGACGGTGGCGGATGCGGATCGCTGTGCGGTGGTGCTGGAAAATCTTGCCGCCGAATCGTATCACACGGTGCGCAGCGTCTACTACGATGTGGTGCTCGGCTCCAAGCTGGTGCGCGACGAGGCAAGCGTAGCCTCTCTCGACACGATTCTCGATTCCGGTCGTTTTGAGATCGGCTACGTGTACAACTGGGGCGATATGCGCGCGGCTCTCGAACAGAATATCGGCAAGGGCAACGCGGACATCGCCTCCGCCTTCGCCAAGCTCTCCTCCAAAATCGAATCCGGCATTGCTGGGGATATTGCTATATTTAACGAATAAATTCGGATGGAGATTGGAGACGGGGGACGAGGGGAGACGGTCGCTTTTGAAAAAGCTCCGCAAAACTTTTATAGGGGGGATGGATTTGGATATAGTTTGTGCAAGTCCGACTACTCACCAATTTTGCTCCGTCCTTGGCATTAGGAGATCGTTTGCGAGCGGCTGACCGAGTTTGGTTTACCAAACTCCGTCATCCGCCTTCTACGGGGAGAGATTGCGGGATATAGTTTATTGGGTAATGGCAGGATACCTTTTTGGGGGGAGATAGTGCTGTCTTTCGTTTCCTCTGTGGTGGGATACCTTTTTGGGGAGAGACTGCGGAACGCGTGGTATTCTCATGGTGTCCTCCGATCCATTCCATCCAGTCGCATTTATTTACAAAGTTTTTTTGGAAAGGGGTGTGGGGAAGAGCTTTTTTGCATAAAAAGGTTTTTCCCCGCGACAGAACATCATGCTGCATATTCAGAAAATCACACTGGACGGCACGGATATTTCTTCGGCGGCGAAGGAGAGCGTGCGGTTTCGAACGACGGATACGGCGCATCCGGTGATCGGCTGGGCTGCGGTATCCGACACGGCGGGCGGTGGGCAGGTGCTTGCGGCCTATTCGGTTACGGTGACCGCCTGCGGACGCACATACTGGCAGACCGGCTGGGTGGCGCAGGGGGATTCCTCCGTCGTCTATGGCGGGGAGACGCTGCCTGTCGGTGTACCGGTGGAGGTCGTGGTTTCCGTGCGGAACAGAGCCGGGGAGGAATCCGGGGAAGCGTGGGCGTCGTTTGTGGTGGGACTCCTGCCGGAGAATGCCCATGCCGACTGGATCACGGACGGGACATATACCGCGGACGACACGGCGGCACTGTACTTCCGCAGAGAATTTACGGTGCGCCACGATCTGACCACAGCGACCCTATACTGTGCGGGGATCGGCTACCAGAGCGTGACCGTCAACGGAACGGCCCTCTCGGACGCGCGGCTGGATCCGGCACATACGGATTACACGCGGCTTGTGGCGTACACGACGGATATTCTCACGCCGATGGAGCTATCGCCGGGTACGAACGTATTGGGGATCGCAGTCGGCATGGGCTGGCGCGGCGGCGTACTGCCGAACGGGATGATCCCCGCGTTCTTTGGACGGCCGATGCTGTGGGCGATCCTGGTGCTCCGGTACGCGGACGGCACGGTGGATACCATCGCGACGGACGAGCGTTGGCAGGTCGGACGGGGCGCGATCACCTCCGCGACGATCTACAACGGGGAGACCTATGACGCGCGGCTGGCGCAGCCGAAATGGAACGCCTTGGGCGGCGGTGCGGGCTTTGCCATGGCGAACCGTACAGACGGACCGGGCGGTGTGCTCGTGCCGATGGTGATCCCGCCGATTCGTCACATCCGGGACTATGCGCCGGTCGAGATCACGGTGCCGAAGCCGGGGATGTTCGTCGTCGATTTCGGACAGAATATCGCCGGGGTATGTCGCCTGGTGCTGCCGGAGGGACTGCGCGCGGGGCAGACGATCACGATCCGCCATGCAGAGGAGCTGAACGAGGACGGCACGCTCTACAGAGACACCCTGCGCGGTGCGGCACAGACGGATACCTACATCGCGTCCGGCAGAGAAAACGGCGCGGTCTATTGCCCCACCTTTACGTACCATGGCTTCCGGTACTGTGCCGTGGAGGGGATCGACTATCTCAGCCGGGACGACATAGCGGCGGAGCTGTGGTGCACGGATCTGCGCACGGCAAGCCACTTCACCTGCGGCAGCGCACTGGTCACGAAGATCCACGAGATGGTGGTCATGACGGAGATGGACAATATGCACTCGATTCTCACCGACTGTCCGCAGCGGGATGAGCGCATGGGCTGGATGAACGACGCGACGGTCCGCTTTGAGGAAACGCCGTACAACTTTGACGTTTCGCGGATCTTCCCGAAAATCGTGCGCGATCTCCGTGCGGAGCAGTCGAAGGCGGACGACGGCGCGATCACGTGTACGGCTCCGTTCATCTGGGGCGGCCGCCCGGCGGATCCGGTGTGTTCGTCGTATCTGGTGGCGGGATATGAGACCTGGCTGCACCGGGGGAATCTGTCCATTCTCGCCGAGGCCTTTGACGGCTTTGCGGCATGGGAGGATTGTCTGCTCTGCCGCTCCGTGGACTATATCGTGGACTACAGCTATTACGGCGACTGGGCGGGTCCGGCATACGCCTGTCTCTCCGACGAGGCGGCACAGAGCGCGGTCACGGACGGGGTGCTGATGTCCACGGGCTACTCCTACTATAACTGCCGGCTGCTCACAAAGATGGCAGAGCTGCTCGGTCGGACAGCGGACGCGGAAAAGTACCGGGAGATCGGCGAAAAGGTGCGCGCGGCGTATCTCGCCAAGTGGCTGGATCCGGAAACCGGGATCGTCGAGCGTGGGTCGCAGGGTGCGCAGGCGTTCTCGCTGTGGCTGGGGATTTTGCCGGAGGAGGTGCGTGAAAAGGCGGCGGCGGTGCTGGTCTCCGATCTCGTGGCGCGGAATTACGCGATCACCACAGGCAATCTCTGCACGCGGTATCTCTTTGACGCGCTGTTCACCTACGGCTATACGGAGGAAGCGTGGCGCGTGCTGACCCGGGAGGAATACCCCTCCTACGGCTTCATGCTCCAGAACGAGGCGACGACGGTGTGGGAACGGTTCGAGCTGAAAAAGGCGCCGGGCATGAACTCCCACAACCATCCGATGTACGGCGCGGTGGGATACGTGTTCTATGCGTACCTCTGCGGGATCCGTCCGATCGAGCCGGGGTATCAGAGGGTAGTGATCGCTCCGGTGTTCCCGCGTGACCTGCGCTCTGCCCACGGCGTGGTCGATACGGTGCGCGGGGAGATCTCCGTCCGCTGGTCCGTCCGCTACGGCAAACGGTATCTCTTTGTGCAGCTTCCGGTAAACGTCACCGCGCAGGTGCAATTTGCCGGAGAGGCGCACGAGGTCACAGGCGGCTATCATGTATTTGAGGAAGCATACGAAGCGTGAGAAGGGCAGAATATCCATAAAACCCCATTCCATGCCATAGAAAAAGGGTGCGCTGCGGTACCATGTCGGGTGTTGCAGCGCACCTTTTTGTGTATGACGGCGATCAGCGCAGCATATCGTTCAGCTCGACAAGCTCCGTTTCGACCGCGCTGTTTTTCGATTCGATCAGGGAGGGGAAGGCGTTTTTACCCTCGTTGATGAGCGTTGTGGCACCGGAGAGAATGCCGCCGATGTTGTGTCCACGGATGCTTCCGGCTCCGTTTCCGCACCGCCGCAGGCACATAGCGGAAGAAGCAGTGAAAGGAGCAGCAGGGCGAGCAGGCAACGATTCTTTTTCATACGCGATTCCTTTCGTTCACCGAAAAAACGCACATATTTTTGGTGACAAATGTCGAGAGGAGGACGGAAAATACAGATTTTTCCGATTCCGGCTTGCCAGGCAAGGAAATGTATGATATACTGTATCTGTCCCGATACCGGTGCGCAATCCGGTGGAAAATGCACAAAGCTTACAGGAATAGTATACACGGGATGCCGGTACCGCGCAAGGAAAAAAACGTGCAGAGAAAGCGCGAAAAAACGAACATACGCCATACGTGCGAGAGGGGGGAGTATTTTATGGAACAGGCATACTTCCGGGACATCCATCCGGACATCAAGGGGCTCATCCGCGTGGAATGCTATCCACAGGACGAATACAGCAAATATGTCAAGCATACCTACACGAATCGGCTCTTTGTCGCGCTGTCCGGCGAAGCGGCATTTACCACCGATGGGAAAACGTTTATGCTCCGCGGGGGAAGCGTACTGTTTATGCCGCCGTGCCAGCCGTATCGCACGTGCTTTCACTCCGTATTCTGTGTGCGCCAGGTCTGCTTTGACTTCTTCCCCTATCGCGCGGACGATGCACGGCTCACGGACATTCTGATCGGAGATCACTACGATATGCGGTATATGGGCGTTCCCACCCGGTTTTCCGATACGGATGCTTTTGACCATCCCTTTGTCGTGGACGATCATCCGGAGCTGCTGACGGCGGTCATGACGCTGTATCGGGAATACGAGGAGAGGCGGATCGGCTATGTCGTGCATGGACGCGCCCTTCTGGAGGAGATCCTTCTGACCCTCTGCCGTGCGGAAATGGCTGTTCCGGAGACGGACTCTACCGTGGGCGAGCTGCTTGCCTACATCAACGCGCATTGCGGCGAAAACCTCACACGCGAGGCACTTGCCAGACAATTCCACTATCACCCGAACCATATCAACCGGCTGATCCGGCAGGCAACGGGTATGTCGCTGCACCACTATATCAGCGAGACACGCATTCGCCGCAGCGCCGAATACCTCCGGGATACGACCTTATCCATCACGGAGATCGCGCATATGCTTTCCTTCTGCGACAGCAGCTATTTTTCTGCCGTATTTCAGAAGTACACGGGACTTACGCCAAAGGCATACCGCCGACACTGCTGCATCGAGGGAGAGGAGAAGCGGTAGATGTGGACAACGCGTTGCGTACAGAGCCTTTCCTGTTCTGTTTTCCTGCCGCATACCGGCTCCTGACAGCGCATCTTTATACATCTTGCCCTATTGACAACCACGTTCCTTTGTGGTATACTAACGACAGAGCAAATGCAGTGACAGGGGAAACCCTATGATCCGTCCGACCCGCAGAGAGCTGTCGTTGGTGCGAGACAGCGGCGGAGATCATGGCACTCACCCTTGCAGCAGCCGCCCGAACCGGTAAAGCCGCACACCGTCCGAATGAAACGGACGCAGGAGATGGCGTTATCCCAGTAGATGCGGACGGAATCCCACCGTTAGCGGGGAAAGGCATGACTGTGCCGATGAGAGGACGCACCACGCGTCAAGCAGAGTGGTACCGCGGGAGCAATGATTTCGCCCTCGTCTCTGCCGGAGCATTTTCCGGTTTTGAGACGACGGGCGTTTTTTTGTGCAGCACCCATATTGGCAAGCAGTCGGAGCCGCACAAACTATATTCCAATCCATCCCTTTCACAAAGTTTTTGCCAGGCTTTTTTCAAAAAGCCGCGTTCCCCCGTCTCCCCAAAAAACAAATACGATTCCAAGTAGAGGTGCATATTATGAAGCTGGCGTTTTCCACTTTAGGATGTCCGGATTTTTCCTGGGCGGATATTTATTCGATGGCGAAGGACTTTGGCTTTCGCGGGATCGAGATGCGCGGATTGGGCGGCGATATTGCCGAGAGCAATTTTACCGTCCACGCAAGCCCGTTTCAGGCGGAAAATCTGGCGAGAACCCGCGCGGAGCTGAAGAGACTCCATCTCGAGATCTGCTGCCTGTCCTCCGGCTGCTCCCTCCGCGATCCGGCAAAGCACGCCGAGACGATAGCGGAGCTGCGGGAATATATCGCAGTCGCCGCCGCGCTCGGAACACCGTATATCCGTGTGCTGGGCGATCCGACCGCGGAACCCACCACGGATTTCGACGATGAAAACGTGATCTCCGCGATGCGCATCCTGGCGGAGGACGCGGAAAATGCCGGCGTGACGCTGCTGCTTGAGACCAACGGCGTGTACTGCGATACGAAGCGGCTTGCGGACGTGCTGGCAGCGGTCGGCAGCGATAACGTCGGGGCATTGTGGGATCTCCATCATCCCTACCGCTACCACGGCGAGGATCCCGAAACCACCATCCGCAACCTTGGCGCGTATATCAAGCATATCCACATCAAGGACTCCGTACAGGACGACACCGGTGTGCATTACCGCATCCTGGGCGAGGGCGACCTGCCCATCGAGCAGTTCATGAACGCGCTGCGCAGCGTCAATTATGAGGGCTATATCTCCCTTGAATGGCTCAAGCAGTATTCCCCCGAGCTGTCCGACGCGGGCATCGTGTTCCCCCAGTTCGCGCACTATATGAGCCAGTTCCTCGACGACGGGGATCAGCCCGAACGGCTCCAGACCTCCCTCCGCGGCGACGGCAAATACATCTGGGAAAAGGAAAAGCTCATCGATCTCACCTTCCCCCAGGTGCTCGACCGCATCTGTGAGGAGTTCCCGGAGCAGTACGCCTTCCGCTATACCACCTGCGACTATACCCGCACCTATCCCCAGTTCCGCGACGACGTGGATACCTTCGCCAGAGCGCTGATCTCCCTCGGCGTCAAGCAGGGCGACCACGTGGCGGTCTGGGCGACAAACGTCCCCGCGTGGTACATCACCTTCTGGGCAACGGTCAAGATCGGCGCGGTTCTCGTCACCGTCAATACCGCGTACAAGATCCACGAGGCGGAATACCTCCTCCGCCAGTCCGATACCCATACGCTTGTCATGATCGACGGGTATAAGGATTCCGATTACGTCGGCATCCTCAAAGAGCTTTGCCCCGAGCTTGCCACCCTGGAGACCGGGAAACCGCTCCACAGCCGCCGCCTCCCCTTCCTGCGCAACGTCATCACCGTCGAATCCCGCGTGCCCGGCTGCCTGACCTGGGAGGACGCGCTGTCCTATGCCGAAAAAACACCTGTCGAAGCTGTGTACCGCCGCGCCGCCATGATCAATAAGCACGATGTGTGCAATATGCAGTACACCTCCGGCACCACGGGCTTCCCGAAGGGCGTTATGCTCACGCACTACAACGTCGTCAACAACGGCAAGGCGATCGGCGACTGCATGGATCTCTCCACCGCGGACCGCATGATGATCCAGGTGCCGATGTTCCACTGCTTCGGCATGGTGCTGGCAATGACGGCGTCCGTCACCCACGGAACCACGATGTCCCCGATCCCCGCGTTCTCGCCGACCAAGGGGCTGGACTGCATCACCCGCGAGAAGATCACGGCGTTCCATGGCGTACCGACGATGTTCATCGCCATGCTCGGGCATAAGGATTTCGCGAAAACCGATTTCTCCCATATGCGCACCGGCATCATGGCAGGCTCCCCGTGTCCGATCCAGGTCATGAAGGAGGTCATTGAGAAGATGCATATGTCCGAGATCTGCATCACCTACGGGCAGACCGAGGCGTCCCCCGCGACCACGATGTCCAAAACCACGGACTCCATCGAGGATCGCGTGAATACCGTTGGCGGCGCGATCTTCGGCGTGGAGTGCAAGATCGTCGATCCCGAAACGGGCGCGGATCTGCCCGACAACTGCGACGGCGAATTTGTGGCGCGCGGCTACAATATCATGAAGGGCTACTACAAAATGCCGCAGGCGACCGCTGCCGCCATCGACCGGGACGGCTGGCTCCATACCGGAGATCTCGCGCGCCGTCTGCCAAACGGGTACTATAAGATCACCGGGCGGATCAAGGATATGATCATCCGCGGCGGCGAGAACATCTACCCGAAGGAGATCGAGGACTTCATCTATACGCATCCGAAGGTGCAGGATGTGCAGGTCATCGGCGTGCCGGACAAGCAGTACGGCGAGGAGATCATGGCGTGCGTTATCCCGAAGCCGGGCGAAACGGTCACCGCGGAGGAGATCAAGGAGTACGTCATGACGCACATGGCAAAGCATAAGGTGCCGCGCTACGTGACGTTCGTGAACGAGTTCCCGATGAACGCCGCCGGGAAGATCCTCAAGTACAAAATGCGCGAGGAAGCCGCCCGTCTCCCCGAATTCCGCGAAGCCGCCGGTATCGTCACGGCGTGACGGGACAGGACACGACAGAAAAGAAAATAGAGAAAACCACCCCGGAGATGCCCGTTCATGCATGGCTCTCCGGGGTGTTCTTGCTGAAACGGACGTTCAAGGGGATTGTTCCGCTGAATGCAAAACCACCCCCGCAGGCTCTTTTTCAGAGACTCCCGGAGGTGGTTTGTCAATGTCGTTTTACGATTTTTTCTTTTACTTCGCCCGCAGCGCGTTCATGATGCAGAGTACGGATACGCCTACGTCTGCGAATACCGCGAGCCACAGATTGCCGCAGCCGATTGCGGACAGCACAAGGATCACCGCCTTGACGAGCAGCGCGAACGTGATGTTTTCCTTCACAAGCCGCATCGTCTTTTTCGCAAGGCGGATCACGTCCGGCAGCTTGGAAAGATCGTCCGTCAGGATCACCATGTCGGCGGCTTCCATCGCGGCGTCCGAGCCGATACCGCCCATCGCTACGCCAATATCCGCCATCGCGAGTACCGGTGCGTCGTTGATGCCGTCTCCGGTGTACATCGTATTGCCTGCCGATGCTTCCCGCAGCTTCTGGAACGCGCGTACCTTGTCGTCCGGCAGCAGTCCGCCGTGCACCTCGTCCAGTCCGATCTCACCGCCCACCGCGTCGCCGACGGTCTGCCTGTCGCCGGTGAGCATGACGGTTTTCGTCACACCCTCCGTCTTGAGCGCACGGATCGCCTCCGCAGCATTCTCCTTCGGACGGTCTGCCAGCTCGATCCAGCCGAGATAACGTCCGTCATACGCCACGTGGACGGCTGTATATGCCGTTTCCGCCGGAACAGGTGCAGGAAGCCCCGCCGCCGTCATCGATTTTTCGTTCCCGGCAACCGCGGTTTTTCCGTCCAGTACCGCCGCGATCCCGTGTCCTGCCGTTTCGGTCGTTTCCGGCACCTCTGTGGGCAGCGCACCGATTTTCGCTGTATAAGCGGCGCGGATGGACTGCGCGATCGGATGGTTCGAGAGGGCTTCCGTCCGTGCGGCAATGGTGAGCAGCGTCTCTTCCGTCACACCCGTGGTCGGATGGAGGGAGCGCACCGTGAATCTGCCCTCGGTCAGCGTCCCGGTCTTATCGAATACGGCGGTGCTGACGTTCGCGAGCCGCTCCATGTATACGCCGCCCTTGACGAGTACCCCTTTGCGCGACGCGGCGCCGATCGCACAGAAGTAGGACAGCGGCACCGAGATCACCAGAGCGCACGGGCAGGATACAACGAGGAAGTTCAGCGCGCGGTACAGCCAATCCGTGAACGCGCCGAACCCCAGAACCGGCGGCAGGATCGCAAGCACCACCGCACCGATCACAACAACGGGGGTGTAGACCGCGGCAAACTTCGAAATGAACCGCTCCGGAGCCGCCTTGGAGGACGATGCGTTTTCCACCAGCTCCAGAATCTTCGCGACCGTCGAGTCGCCGTAGGGCTTTGTCACCCGGATCGTGAGCGCGCCGCTTTCGTTGACGGATCCGCTCATGACCTCCGCACCCACGTCCACAGGCTGCGGCATACTTTCTCCGGTCAGCGCGGCGGTGTTCACGGACGACGAGCCGGTCATAACCACGCCGTCGAGCGGGATTTTCTCTCCCGGCTGTACGAGGATCACGCTGTCCACCGGTACCTTATCGGGATAGTAGTCGGTGACGCTGCCGTCCTCCATCACGTGCGCCACGTCCGGGCAGAGTGCCATCAGCTCCTTTAACGAGCCGCGGGATTTGCGCACCGCCATGTCCTCAAACAATTCGCCGAGCTGGTAAAAGAGCATGACCGCCGCCGCTTCCTCCACCTCGCCGATACAGATCGCACCCACAGAGGCAATCGACATGAGAAAGTATTCAACGAAGATATGCCCAAGCAGGATGTTCCGCGCCGCTTTCCACAGCACCTTCCAGCC
>USGH01000081.1 GCA_900554225.1 uncultured Eubacteriales bacterium
TTTTCACCGCTTTCAACAGGCGGGTCAGCTCCTCGATCGGGATGGATGTGGGGGTGCCGCCGCCGATGAATACCGTGTCCGGTTCATAGGAGCTGCCCGCGTCGCGGTAGCTTTCCATGTGCGCGATCACGGCGGAAATGTACCGCTGTACGATCTCCGGATTCTGCGGCGGCGCGGAATTGAAATCGCAGTACGCGCATTTGGAGACGCAGAAGGGAATGTGGATGTAGATGCCGAGCCGTTTTTTGTCGTAGGATAGCATGAATGTGCCTTTCCGTAGTCAGATTGTGAAAAAGGGGAGTGCGCCGTTTTCAGGAATTGCGAATGTTGTACCGATGCCGGAATATGCCGATGAGACTCCAGTATAGAAGCTGCTTGCCATAGCCGGAAAGCACCGTTGTGAGCGCGTACCATTCTCCGATCGTATCGGGTGCGGATAGGATCCCGCGTAAAACGGCAAAGAGCAAGAGCATACCGGTGATGATGCACCAGAGGATCCGGTCGGAGAGCCGCGTGTTCGAGAACAGCAGCAGGAGAAAGGTGCCGACTGTAATGAAAAATACGCCGGAAGTGGAGATCCACAGCCAGCTGAGGAAAAACCATACGCCGCTTGCCGCGATGCCGAAGATACCGGTCAGCGTATAGCGCACAAAGCGTTTGCCGCAGCGTGGATCGGCGAAGGCGTAGGTCAGTACACACAGCGCGATATTGCAGAGCAGTGGGATGAGATACGCAAGCAATTTTCCCACTGTGACACCGGAAAACGGAAAGAGGTCGGCGGTTCGCGCATCGATGGGGACGCTTTGCCAGGTGAGCGCGAGAAGCAGCTGTCCGAAAAGGGAGACGATCTGTGAGATCACATCGGATGCCGCCACCGAAAACGCCAGAAGCCAGCACAGAGAGCCGGGCTTGGCAAAAAAGTCGTTGTCCCAGATGTGCCGGATGTTGGTTTTATCACGCATTTTTCTACCTCGTGTACCGGACCGCAATCCGACAGGCGCGCTTGTATGCCTCGGCAAGATAGACCGGCAGCGGCATGGCGGCGTATCCGTCGTTTTCGTGGCGGTGCGGCTTGGAATGGATCGTCAGTTCAAAATTGAGATATGCGAGCGGGCGGGACGCGCGGAGACGACATACATTGTTCTCCCAATCGCCGATGCCGTCGTAGGGCAGAAGATGGAGATCGTCCGTCCAGAACGTGCGCCCGTCATAGCGGCTGATGCCGAGATTGTCGTTGAGGTGCGTCACAAGGAGCCGATCCCCGTACATGGCGAGAAGATCCCTGCTGTGGTTGTAGCACATCTCGTGTCCCGCGTCCCAGCAGAATCCGACCGTTTCACAGCCCCGGAAATATTCCATGAGGGCAAAGAGGTATTCCTCCCCCTCCGTATTCTCGAACGCGATCCGGATACCGAGCCGCTCTGCCTCCCGCACCACGCGGTCAAACTGCGCAAAGCGGAGCCTGTCCCGATCGCATGTGTAGTCAAAGCCGATCCACACATGCGCCACCAGTACCGGGATGGCATAGCGTGCGCAGTCCGTGAGAGAGGCGATCAGTTCTTCTGCCGCCGGCTCGGAGATCGCCGAATCCGGATCCCACATCGCCGCCGCCCTGCCGAAGGGTGCGTGGAGGGATTGCAGAGCCAGACCGCATTCCCGTGCCGCCTCGACCATGGATGGCAATTCTGCACATTGCTCCGGCGAGACCGCGTCAAAACCGGCTTCCCCCACCAATCGGACAAATTCCGCCGCCGGTACGCCGAATCCGCCGCTTGCGGACATGCCGAGCTTCTGTTTCCACATAGCTGTCGCCTCCCCGCCTATGCCAATATTTCCGTACCGACTGCCGAACCCTGGTATTCGTTCAGGAAATCCTCGGCGGTCTTTTTCATCTCCACCCGTACCGTGTCGCCGTCAAAGGTGAAGACCATGTGCGCGTTGCCGAAATAGCGGTCGATCACCTGGAGATAGAGGTGCAGCGTGTTTTCCTGCGGAAATTCCGCACTCGCGGCGCAGCGGTAGTAAAAATCCCTCGTCCTGTGACCGCCCATGTCGTCGGAGTAACCCTCCTGCGGAAAATGCGCGAATACGTTGTAGCCGAAGCCGAACGGCAGCGATTTGTCCCCCTGCGCGTTGGTCCAGGAGAACACGCCGCCGTCGCCGGAGAACGTGAACCGGATGCGCGTGATCCCCATCGGATTCTCGGAGAGCGAAAATTCTCTGCCATGGATCGCCTCTGTCAGCGGAGACCGACCCGCGCCGCGCAGGGCAAATAACGAAAGCTCCCGCGCATAGCGATCGAGACTTGCAGCCGTTTCCCGCGATTCCGGCAGCGCATCCGCGGAGATCTCCGACAGCACAAGGTCGAAAAAGCCGCCCAGCACCACGTCCTTCGCCGTCGGATTGCCCTGGTTGTCGCCGTTGTAGATGAGGATTACATCCCGCGACGGTACGCACAGCGCAAACTGACAGCCCATGCCGTTGAAGAAGAAGGCGTCGCCGTAGCCCATCCAGATCTGATAGCCGTAGCCCTGCGCCTCGATCCCGCTTTCCTGCGGCGTGTCGATCTGCTTCGTCGTCGCCGCCTGTACATAGGCGCGGTTCAGAAGCTGCTTTCCGTCCCAGGCGCCGTAGTTCATGGTGAATCGCGCGATCCTCCAGAGATCCTCCGGTCGGCAGACAAGCGCGGAGTCGCCCCAGCTGTGTCCGCCCGGACAGGTCAGAAATGCCGCTGTATCCGAAACGCCGATTGCATCAAAGAACTTTTCCCGACAGTAGGCAAGCAGCGTTTGTCCCGATACCCGCTCCACCAGCGCCCCCAGAATAAAGGAGCCAAAGCAGTCGTACTCGAAATACGAGCCCTGCGGGCGGGTCGGCGTATCGTTTTTCTGGAAATAGAGCGCGACCCGGTCATAATCCGGATAGTGGAACCAGTACGGTGCCGGACGCGTTGTCGCCATGCGCAGCATATTCCGGATCGTCAGCGCAGAGAAGTTTGCGTCTGTGATCTGCGCCGATTCCGCCGGGAAATAGGAGAACAGCCGATCCTCCAGGGAGATTTTTCCGTCCTGTACGAGAAAACCGATTGCCAGCGAGACGATGCTCTTTGTCACAGAATACATACGATGGCAAAATTCTCTGTCAAACGGCTTCCAGTATCGCGCAAAAACAATATCGTCCCCGCGCGAGAGCAGCACATTGTGCGTGGCAAGCCCGTGCGCCTCTAAGTGACGCAGATACCTTTCGATCGATGCAGAGGAAATACCAGCCGATTCCGGCGTTTTTTGCAGATATGTCGTCATAAAAACCTCCGATGGAATACGTGAGATTATGATTCGTCGTCGAGCTTGAGAACCGCCATAAATGCCTCCTGGGAGACCTGGACGCTGCCGAGCTGGCGCATCATCTTTTTGCCCTCTTTCTGCTTTTCAAGCAGCTTCTTTTTCCGCGTGATGTCGCCGCCGTAGCATTTGGCAAGTACGTCCTTGCGCAGGGCTTTGACCGTCTCGCGTGCGATGATCTTGGAGCCGATGGCAGCCTGGATCGGGATCTCGAAGAGCTGACGCGGGATGTTGTCCTTGAGCTTCTCCGCGATCTTGCGCGCACGGACATATGCCTTCTCCGCGTGGACGATGAACGTCAGCGCGTCTACCATCTCGCCGTTCAGAAGGAAGTCGAGCTTTACGAGATCGGACGGTACATACGCGTCAAATTCGTAGTCCAGGGAGGCGTATCCCCGGCTGCGGGACTTCAGCGCGTCGAAGAAATCGTAGATGATCTCGTTCAGCGGCAGCTTGTAATGCAGCTCCACACGCGTCGTATCGATGTATTTCATATCGAGAAATTCGCCGCGCCGATCCTGACAGAGATCCATGATCCCCCCGACATATTCCGTAGGCGTGATCACGGACGCGGCTACGATCGGTTCCGCCGCCTCCTCGATCTCGTCCGGGGAGGGGTAGTTTGTCGGGTTGTCGATGTAGATCACCTCACCCGACCGCTTTGTGATCTTGTAGATAACGCTCGGTGCCGTTGTGATCAGATCCAGATTGAATTCCCGTTCCAGCCGCTCCTCGATGATCTCCATGTGCAAAAGTCCGAGAAAACCGCAGCGGAAGCCGAACCCGAGCGCGATACTCGTTTCCGGCTCAAACGTGAACGCCGCGTCGTTGAGCTGCAATTTTTCCAGCGCGTCCTTCGTTTCGTTGTAACGCGCGCCGTCGGCGGGATAGATACCCGCGTATACCATCGACTGCACCTTTTTGAAGCCGGGCAGCGGTTCGACCGCCGGATTTTCCGCAAGCGTTACCGTATCGCCGACGCGTGTGTCCGCTACCGTCTTGATGGAGGCCGTCAGATACCCGACCTCGCCAGCGGACAGTTCTCCCGTGGACCGCAGCCCGAACGGCTCCATCACGCCTACCTCGACGGTTTCAAATTCCGCGCCCGTGTGCATCAGACGGATTTTGTCGCCGACCTTCAGCGTACCCTCTACCACACGGATGTATACGACGACACCCATGTAGCTGTTGTACACCGAGTCGAAAATCAGACAGCGCAGCGGCGCGTCCACATCCCCCGTTGGAGCAGGTACCTCGCGGATGATCGCGTCCATCACGTCGCCGATGTTCAGCCCCGTTTTCGCCGATACCGCAGGACAGCCCTCCGCCGGAATGCCGATCACATCTTCTATCTCCGCCTGTACCCGCGCCACATCGGCAGAGGGCAGGTCGATCTTGTTCACCACCGGGACGATCTCCCGCCCCGCATCCACGGCAAGGTACGCGTTTGCCAGAGTCTGCGCCTCGATCCCCTGCGTCGCGTCCACCACAAGGAGCGCACCCTCGCAGGCGTTGAGGGAACGGGATACCTCGTAGTTGAAGTCCACGTGACCGGGCGTGTCGATCATGTTCAGCACATATTCCTCACCGTCCGGTGCCTTGTAGTCGATCCGAACCGCACGCGCCTTGATGGTGATGCCGCGCTCCCGTTCGAGATCCATATTGTCAAGAAGCTGTTCCTCCATGTCCCGCGCCGACACCGTGTGCGAATACTCAAGGATCCGGTCCGCCAGCGTCGATTTGCCGTGGTCGATGTGTGCGATGATGGAGAAATTGCGAATGTGTTTCTGTTTGTCCGTCTGCGCCATTTTGTAGCCTTTCATCGTAGCGTTTTTCATAGATTCGTTCCTATTATACCAGATTTCACCGCGAAAAACAAGGAGATACTATAAAAAGTAGGATTTGGGGAAGAGAAAAACGCCCGCGCCCGAATCGGTGTATGCCGATTGGGAGCGGGAGAGCTCGCCTGTATGCCGAATCTCGCGAAAAAATCCGAGAATTTCCGGGAAATGACTGTACAAATCGGGTTTTTATGGTATAATATATAGATGGAATCCTATGGCATATTTTCGCCTGTATTCTCCGAGCGGCGCGGCAGCCGAAGCACGTAGCCGCCGCCGCGAATGCCGGTCAGAACGGACGGTCCAAAGTACGGCGACAGCTTTTTCCGCAGATGCGCGATGTATACGTCACACGTGTTGTTTTTCGTACCCTCCGGCCAGACCGCACCTTCCAGCGTCTCCCGCGATACCGGACGACCGCCCGCGGATACGAGGATTTCCAGCACCTGCCATTCGCGTGGAGAAAAGACGATCTCCTCCGTACCGATCACCAGCGCACGGGAACGGGGTTCCCATCGATAGGGTGCGGTGTCCGGCAAAACCGCTATCTCCAGCGTTTCCGGTCGCCTCCACCGTTGCAGAAACGCAAAAAAATCCACGATCGGCAGCGGCAGCGGAAAGGCCGCGTATGCCGGATTTTCGGACAGCGTTTTGTGGATCGCCGTTGCGAGATAGGCGTCGCTTTGGCGGATCACAATCCCGCCGGTGGACAGAAGCCGCGCCGCGTTTTCTTCTCCGCAGATGCAGATTTCACCGTTTGCCGGCAGAAAGGGAAGATCGGCAAAGCAGTCCCTGAGCCAGCGATCCAGTGCCGTGTCCCCCGTGTCGATATGCCATTCCATTGCGCGCCCTCCCCGATTTTTATTGTTTTGAGTATAGCATACCGCGCGCGCCTTGTCAAGATACCGCTAATCTATTCCATTATATATAGGAGTGTACTATTTATGAAACAGATGCAAAAGCATCCGGGTGCAAAGCATGCACGTCCGGTCGTGACCATCGTTATGGACGGCGTAGGTCTCGCGCCTGCCGGAGAATCCAATGCCGTATATCTCGCGCGTACCCCAAATCTCGATCGTCTTATGGCGAAATATCCGATGATCCCGCTCCGTGCGCATGGTACGGCGGTCGGTCTGCCCTCGGATGACGATATGGGCAACTCCGAGGTCGGTCACAACGCGCTGGGCAGCGGTCAGGTGTTCGCACAGGGCGCCAAGCTCGTCTCCGCGTCGATCGAAAGCGGCAAGATGTTCGCCTCCGACACGTGGAAGGAGCTGATCGCCAACGCGAAAAAGGGCGGCAAGCTCCACTTCCTGGGGCTGTTCTCCGACGGTAACGTCCACAGCCACATCGACCACCTGAAGGCAATGCTCACCGAGGCGAAGAAGGAAGGCGTGCCGACCATCCGCGTACACATTCTGCTCGACGGTCGTGACGTAGGGGAGACTTCCGCACTGGACTACATCGATCCGTTTGAAGCGTTTCTCGCAGAGCTGAACGCAGACGGTACCTGCGATGCGAAGATCGCGTCCGGCGGCGGCAGAATGCAGATCACCATGGACCGCTACGAGGCAAACTGGAAGATGGTCGAGCTGGGCTGGAAGACGCACGTCATCGGCGAGGGCAGACAGTTTGACAATGCACACGACGCCGTTGTCACCTATCGCGAGGAAACACACGCCATCGACCAGGATCTCCCGCCGTTTGTCATCGCGAAGGACGGATGCCCGGTCGGCACCATCGACGACGGCGACAGCGTGATCTTCTTCAACTTCCGCGGCGACCGTGCGATCGAGATTTCCCGCGCGTTTGAGGGCGGTGCGGACTTTGACAAGTTTGACCGTGTGAAGGTGCCCAAGGTGATCTACGCCGGTATGCTCGAATACGACGGAGACCTGCACATTCCGAGCCGCTATCTCGTGAATCCGCCGGAGATCACAAACACCATGGGCGAATATCTCGCAGGCACGGGACTGAGCCAGTACGCGATCTCCGAAACGCAGAAATTCGGTCACGTGACCTACTTCTGGAACGGCAACCGGAGCGGCAAATTCTCCGAAGAACTGGAAACCTACGAGGAGGTGCCGTCCGACATCGTGCCGTTTGAGCAGAGACCGTGGATGAAGTGCGCGGAGATCACCGACCACCTCATCGCGGCACTGGAATCCGGCAAGTACGACTATATCCGTGCGAACTTCCCGAACGGCGATATGGTGGGGCATACCGGCAGTCTGGAGGCGACAATCTGCGGGCTGGAAGCACTCGATTTGCAGCTGGGCAGACTCCTTCCGGTGTTCGATAAGGTTGGAGCTGTGGCGATCATCACGGCAGACCACGGCAACGCGGACGAAATGGCGGAGCTTGACAAGAAGACCCACCAGATCAAGCGCAACAAGGACGGCAGCATGAAGGCAAAGACGAGCCACACGCTCAACAAGGTGCCGTGCATCCTCTACGACAACCGTGCGGACGCGGACAAGACGTACACCGTTAAGGCGGCGGACGATCACTTTGGACTGTCCTCCGTAGCGGGTACCGTTGTGAACCTGCTCGGCTACGACAAGCCCGAGATGTGGGACGACAGCCTGATCGCGCTGAAATAAACGGCAGACAGTCGGAACAATCGAACAGACCGGCAATCCTGCGGGGAAAATCTTACGGAATAGTGGGGTTTTCCCCGCCGTTTGCAAACATAGAGCATAAGGAAAACGCTGATTGCAGGGTATTTTTGCGCCGCAAAGCCATATGCTTGCGTTTTTTATGCGTAAATAAAGATGGATTCAGCGCATTCTGAGGGGATAATAGCGATGTTTTACAGAGACGGCATTCTCGAACGTTCTGCGATGCTCTCCCACGCGTCCGTTGCCCACGGTTTTTCGACCCGGTTCGGCGGCGTGAGCACCCATCCGTACACGGTCTCCATGAACCTGGCGATGGGACGGGAGGATCCGGACAGCGTGGTGCGGGAGAACATGGAACGCTTTGCACGCGCGGTTACAGGTGGGAGCCTTTGCGGCGATTCTGTCGTGACGGCATCCCAGATCCACTCGGCGAAGGTGCGCGTGGTGACATCGGACAACTGCGGCGAGGGGATATACCGGGCAATGGGCGAACCATGCGACGGATTTGTGACCGATGTGCCGGGGGTCATGCCGGTGATCCGGGTAGCGGACTGTGTGCCGATTCTCCTGTGCGGGGAAAAGAAAAGCGGCGAGCCTGTGATCGGTGCGATCCATGCGGGATGGCGCGGCAGTGCGGCCGGAATCGCAGCGGTGGCGGCAGAGAGAATGGTCGGTCTGGGGGCGATCCGCAGTACGATCCGTGCGGCGATCGGGACCCACATCGGTTTATCCTGCTACGAGGTGCGCGAGGATTTTGTGCAGGCGGTGGGAAAGACCGCGGGGATGGCGTTCGGGCAACGGTTCTGCATTCCGTCCGGCGGCAGGTACTATGCGGATCTGACCGGGATGAATCGGTATTGGCTGTCGGAAGCCGGGATCGATGCAGCCGGGATCGACGTGTCCCCGTGGTGTACGATGTGTGCGCCGGGACGGTACCATTCCCACCGTGCGACAAACGGCAGACGCGGCGCAATGGGCGCAGGTATTGTGATTCTGTAGGGGGATCCTGTTGCCGCCGGCAAACGGCATATCCTCCGCATACGGCAGAATACACAAAAACGCGTACTCGGAATTGTGGAAAAAGCCGAAAGAACAGCGTGTGAAAATGGGTGTAGGGAAAAATCACCGATAATTTCATAAAAAATCACACAGGAATCACACAAAACAGCAAAAAACGCCCGGTTGTTCAAGATTTATTTATAATTCTGTGATATACTGTTAAGGTAGCGTTCCGCGGTCTGAAAAGGAGCGGAACAAAAATAGAAACGGGAGACGCTGTATCCAAAATGATTGAGATCAAGAATCTAGTGAAAAATTACGGCTCCAAGCTTGCCGTAGACGACATCAGCTTCCGTGTGGAAAAGGGAGAGATCGTCGGTTTTCTGGGTCCGAACGGGGCGGGCAAATCGACGACGATGAACATCCTGACGGGGTATCTGTCCTCGACCTCCGGAGAAGCAAAGGTCGGCGGGATCGACATCCTGGAAAATCCGTACGAGGCGAAAAAGCTGATCGGTTTTTTGCCGGAGCAGCCGCCGGTCTATCCGGATATGACGGTGGACGAGTATCTCGGGTTTGTCTACGAGATCAAGCGGTGCAGGCTGAACCGTGAGAAGCACCTTGCGGAGATCCGGCAGGTGACGAAGATCGACGACGTGCGCCATCGGCTGATCAAGAATCTGTCGAAGGGCTACCGGCAGCGTGTCGGCATTGCACAGGCGTTGGTGGGCAATCCGCCGGTGATCATCTTTGACGAGCCGACGGTCGGTCTGGATCCGAAGCAGATCATCGAGATCCGCAACCTGATCCGGAACCTGGGGCAGAACCACACGGTGATCCTCTCGACGCACATTCTCTCCGAGGTACAGGCGGTGTGCGACCGGATCATCATCATCAACGAGGGCAAGATCATCGCGGATGAGAAAACGGAGAACATCACCCGCGTGGTCGAGGACAACAGACGGTATCTGGCAAAGATCTGCGGACCGCAGCGCGAGATACTTACGGCGATCAAGGGGATCACGGGCATTGTCAACGTGGATGCGACCGGCGAACGAGAGGGCGACAGCTACACGTTCGAGATCGAATCCGAGCGCGGTGTGGACATTCGCAAGCCCCTGTTCTACGCCATGAGCGAGCGCGGCTGGCCGATCATCGGTCTCGAAGCGGTCGGCATGAACCTCGAAGAAGTCTTCATCAAAATCATGGACGCGGATCTGGCACGCCGTCATTGAGGGGGAGAACGAGGGGAACGCGGCTTCTTGAAAGAAGCTTGGCAAGA
>USGH01000082.1 GCA_900554225.1 uncultured Eubacteriales bacterium
ATGTACCTGTATCAACAAAATGTACGGTCGCACCTGTCACACGTACGCCTCTTTCAAGAGCTTTTTCATGCACATCCAATCCATAATAGCCCACTCCACTGAAAGACGGAATCAGTGACGGGTGGATATTGATGATCTTATTTCTGTATTTTTCGATCATGGCCGCCGGGATCTTTACCAGGTATCCGGCCAGCACGATCAGATCCAGATGGTAGGAATCGATCTTCGCGACAAGCGCCTCATTAAATTCCTCTCTGGACGCAAACTCCTTCGGGGACAGGCATTCTGCCGGGATCCCGTGCTTTTTCGCGTATGCTTCTCCGGTTTCCGCTTGACGGGAATACACCGCGCACACCGCAAACAGACCGGAAGCCTTTGCTTCTGTCGTGAGCCAGTCGCTGACAAAATTCGTACCGATGATCCCCAGGCGGATCTTTTTTTCTGTGGTGCAGTTTTTCAAAGAGATAAAGCCTCCCATACATTTTTCTATAGGATACCATATCCGCCGCCGTCTGTCAATCCGCTTTTGCACATTCTTTATGCGCATCGGAAGACGCATGGTCCTTTTCCGCACGAATCTGGCACCGCAGCGCATCCAGTGCGTCGGATAAGCCGCCTGTGTGATCGATCAGTCCGCATCCGACCGCTTCGCGCCCATCGATGAGGGAACCGACATCTGTGGCGATTTGATCGGTCCGCAGCAGCATCTCCCGGAAGCACTCCTCCGATACCGCGGAATGGGAGGTGACAAAACGGATGATCCGATCCTGCATCCGTTCAAAATAATAGTACGTCTGCGGTACACCGATCACGGTTCCGCTGATGCGCACGGGATGGATCGTCATGGTCGCGGACGGTACGATGAAGGAAGCTTTCGCGGAGACGGCAAGCGGTACGCCGATGGAATGACCGCCGCCCAATACCAGCGATACCGTAGGCTTTTTCATGCTCGCGATCATCTCTGCCAGTGCCAGTCCCGCCTCCACGTCTCCGCCCATCGTGTTCAATACGAGAAGAAGTCCGTCGATCTCGTCGCTTTCCTCAATGGATACAAGCAGCGGGATCAGATGCTCGTATTTGGTCGCTTTCTGTCCGTCTCCAAGCAGATAATGCCCCTCGATCTGTCCGATGATCGTCAGACAGTGGATCGTTTCTCCGGCGGACTGCGAGATCACCCCGCCGGTTTTCATCAGATACGACAGATTGTCCTCGTCGCGTGTATCGCTTTCGCGTTTGTTTTCTGCTTCGTTTTCCATATCGCATACGCTCCGTTTTTCATTTGCATTACCCATAGTATGGCGGAAAATGGGGGAGAATATGCGTAAAAAAACAGGAGAACCGTCCCGAAGAACGATTCTCCCATTGGGTGTGCCGTCTATCAGTTGCCGGAGAGATCCAGCTCCTTATATTTTTCAATGATGCCAGACAGTTTTGTTTCCAGATTCTTGCCGTTCTTTTCCCAGTACGAAGCGAAAGTACCTTCGGATTTGGAACCGTATACGGCGTTTGTGAAGATGGAGCCTGTCCCGATTGCTTTGTCCGCCATCATGATGAACGGGGACTTGATGTTGTCATAGATCAGATCGATCATTTCCGCGTCAATGGCGGCGTCTGCGTATTTTACCTTCAGCGCGGTGTCATACCATGCCGGCGTGACCTTGCGATAGGATTCTGCGCAGAGAGCTTCAATGGAGGCATATACTGCGTCGAGCTTTTCAGCAGGTGCAGATACCGGAACGCCTACACCGCAGCCATTTGCCGGAGCCGCGCCGGAATAGTAGGAGAAGGATTCCTCCAGCTTCGGATAGGGAAGAATGCCGTAATCGAAATCCGCCTGACGCAGGTCGTTCGCTGTGGAGAACATACCCGGATAGAAGAGGGATTTTTCATCCAGGAAGGTTTGACCGGTGGCACCCTCCGCAGACATATTTTCGGTATACAGCAGTCTGTAGAGCGTATCTGCCCACTTGATCGATTCCTCGTTGTAAATATCCAGTACCGGGAATCCGTCGGCATCGCGGGTGATATAGTCAAGACCAATGGACATGGACAGATAATTCGGAATGCCCCACTGTGAGTAGCGGAAGCCGAGCAAATCGCTGTCGTCATACACGCCGTCGCCGTTCACATCCGTGGCAATATCGCGGCAATACTGCATGAATACATCGTACGTCCATTTTCCCTCCAGGACCGTATCATAAAGAGCCTGCGTATCGCCGAAATGATCGATGAAGAGGGGCTTGTTGAAGTACATGGCAGACGCACCCAGCAGCGTAGTCAGACAAATATCTCCGGCGAGGAAATACCGCTTATTGTTGTCGAGACTGCTCTGCTCCATCAGATCGTTGTACCACCATGGCTGGCTCAGATCGATATACGGCTTGGTGGCAAGATCATAGTAAAAGCCCTGTACCGACTGCTCAAACAGACGGGAGTTTTCCTCTACGACGAAATCATAATCAGACGCGCCGGCAAGCAGAGCCGTTTTGACTGCGTTCGGGAAACCATTCCAGTCGTCCGAGCCGATGATCCAGTTGAATTTTACGCCGAGCCGTTCTTCGACGGTAATGTTTCGGTTGACCATGGCGTCCAGTACGACATCCCCGGTCAACTCACCGCCGCCCGTCGTATCGTACCATACGGAGCTGTCCCAGCCAAAACCGAACACATTGATGGTCATGTCGTCAAAGCGCAGATCGTCCGGTAAGGAATCCTTGGTGTTTGCACGGGTGGTTTCCGTTTCTGCCGACGTGGTATCCGAGGGCGTGGTGTCTTCCGTGCGCTTTTCCGTTTCCGGTGTGGTGCCGCCGCCGCATCCCGTCAGAACGGGGAGGGAAACAAGCATACAGAGAATCAGGCAGACGAGTCTTTTTTTCAGGTCAGATCTCATGGGAAAATGTGCTCCTTTCCAACACAAAACAGTAAAAATGGTCATTTGAAGCTGTGGGATCCATAACACACATATACAATCATAGTATACCCGAAATGTCAGGAAAAGTCAGTCTGGATTTGTGAAAAAAATATGTAAAATTTGTAAATCAGGGCAGATGGAAAAATCCATGGCGCGCGATCGTTTCGCTATTGACAAGACTGTGGATTTCGTGCTATAATACCCCAAAAATACGCTGTGCGGCAGCACAGATGAGGGAGGCAGTTATGACGCTGACATTCAAAAAACAGGCATTCGACGCGGCATGGATGGGAAAGGCAAACGTGATTCCATCGATCCAGCCGTTCTATAAGGCAAAAGAGGATCCAAAGGTGACGGTTGCGGAGGGCTTCCGAAAAGAGGAGGGAGAATGGGTCTATCGCGGCAATATCCACACGATTCTCCCCTATACCGCGCTCGACCAGTACGACCGGAATATCGAAAAGCGCGATATGGACGTGGCGATCCTGGAAAACGAGTATCTCCGCGCGACATTCATGCTCGATCTCGGCGGGCGTCTCTGGTCCCTCTACTCCAAAACGGAAAACCGAGAGCTGCTCTACGAGAATCCCGTGTACCAGCCCGCCAATCTGGCACTGCGCAATGCGTGGTTTTCCGGCGGTGTTGAATGGAATATCGGCATCATAGGGCATCATCCGTATACGTGCAGCCCGATATTTGCCGCGGAGAGCCAAAATGAAAAGGGCGAACCGGTTCTTGTGATGTACGAATATGAGCGCAAACGCGGTGTGGCGTACAGTGTCAAGGCGACGCTTGCCCGGGACGTGCTGCTTGTTCATGTGGACATCCAGAACCAAAAGGATACGCCGACGTGGATGTACTGGTGGAGCAATATCGCTGTGGATGAAACGGACGGCAGCCGCGTGCTTGTTCCGGCAAGGCAATCGTACACCTTCAACCGGCGCGAAGACGGCGTGACCGTGGTCGGCGCGGAGGATACCCCGTATATCGACGGCTGGGATTCGAGCTATCCGGCAACACACAAGCGTGCGCGCGATTTCTTCTACCGGATCGACCCCGCACAGCCGAAATGGGAAGCAAATGTAGACAAAAACGGTCGCGGTATGGTGCAGTTTTCCACACCGGAGCTGGTGGGCAGAAAGCTGTTCGTCTGGGGCGCGGCAAGTCAGGGCGGAAAAAACTGGAACCGTTGGCTGTCCCACGGCGATACGCGGTACACGGAGATCCAGGCGGGGCTTCTGCGCAGTCAGATGGAGCAGTGTCAGATGCCGGCACACAGCGCGTATCACTGGACGGAGGGATACACTGCCTGCTCCGGCGATCCGACGATCCTGCACGGCGCGGATTACGATGCGGCAAACCGTCTGGTCGAGGATTCGCTCCGGGACAAGTATTCGCTTTTGACTGACGGCTACTTCCAGTTGGTCGGCGCGGCAAAACTGAAGCATTTCGGCTCCGGCTGGGGTGCGCTGGAGGAAGAGCTGCGCGGACAGCGGCTGAGCGACGATCCGACGGTGGTGTTCCCGGCGACCTCTGTACGTGAGGAAGGCGATATTGCCATGCTCCTTGCCACAGGACATCTTCCGGCACACGATCCGGAGGACTGCAATATCTCCTATGTATCCGGCGAAAAGTACATTCATCTCCTGGAGGAAAGCGGCGACCGGGACTGGTACACGATGCTGCTGCTCGGATGTGCGTATTACGAGGCAGAGCGGTACGAGGAGGCAAAGGCAGCATTTCGCGCGTCTGTGGAGGCAAAGGAAAACTTCATTGCCTGCCGCTGTCTCGCCTGGATGTGCATCGCGGACGACAACAAAGAAGAGGGCAGAGCGTGGATGCGCCGTTCCGAAAAGCTCGGCAGAAAATACCCGCGCAGTCTCATCGATGTGGTGAAGTATTTCAAACGGTACGGCACGGATGAAGAGGTCTGCGCCATCATCGAAAATGCTACAGACGAAGCGCGCGCACAGGGCAGGATCCAGATGTACTACGCCGACAGCCTGACGCAGCTGGGCAGATTGGACGAGGCGCGGGAGATCGTGACGGAGAGCCTGATCGTTCCCGATATGCAGGAGGGCGAGAACACCACCTTCAAGCTCTGGTGCGATCTCTATGCCCGGATCATCGCGAGAGACGAGAATCGCCCGCTCGACGAGATCAAAACGCAGGAGGTCCTTGCAAAGTATCCGATCCCGGCAGGTATCGACTTCCGTATGGGCGAATACGAGGTACACTGAACGCGGCATACGTTTGACGGAGCGTGTTCCTGCATCCGCTGCGTTCCCGGCGTTTCCGACAAATCCATATAAAGCAGTGCGGCAGACTTTGCTTTCTCAAAAAGTCTGCCGCTGTTTTTTTACTTTTTCAGTCCTTCCTTGAAAGCGTCATATGCTGCAAGATCGCCTTTGAACGTGAACAGCTGATTGTCCATGAGGAAATAGCGGTCGTGCATACTGGTCATGACGTGATATTCCCGACTGGCAATGTAGTTTTCCGCAGTCAACAGCCGCTCGTCGTAAATCCAGTGGTTGCCGATGTACACGGGCATATATTCGCCAGACTCTGCCACCGTATCGTAGGCGCGCAGCTCGCAGACGGAATGCTCCACGCCGCCCCAGTCGCAGAGGAACTGCACCACACCGACGCCCGGCGCGAATACCCATTCCTTGTGACCGCACTGGGTATGTCCGTAGAAGTAGTAGGTGTAATCGTTTTTCACACCGGCTGTGCTGTCGAGATCGACGATCAGTCTCCGGCAATCGCGGAAGGTTCCGGCTGCCACAGTGATCTCAGGTACTGCCTCCACGCGCACCTTACGTATAAACGGCTCGCACAGGTAATCGGAATACGGCTCCTCGACGGCATATCCGGGAATCCAACGATCGTCCCACAGGGTGGAAAAAATCATCGATAGGAAACGGAACGGTTTCACGCCGAAGATGCGGTTTTCCTCGCCGCGGGTTCCCCATGCGCCTGTGTCAATGGAGGCGTAATCGGACTCGCTGTATAAAAGCCTGCCATCGACCTTCGAGATGCAGCTTCCGTTGATGGAGCCGGGACAGAACCGCCATCCGGCTTTCTTGTAGGGAATGATCTCCCGCAGGTGTGTGCGCATTCCCATAGCATAGGCGACATTTTCGCTTGTATGATTGCTGCGGATGACCTTCTCGCAGGCGGCGATCGTTTTGTCGTATTTTCCGTTTTTCAGAAGCTCCTCTATGCTGCACAGAAGAAGCATATCGTCCTCGGTCACATCGTACCAGTCCTCCGGCAGTCCGGCGACCTCCAGACAGGACAGCGACACCTCCTTACCGTCAAACGCAAGCATTTCGTACGCTGCATATTGACAAAGCACATCCGGCTTGTCCGGGAACACATACCGCCAGCGATTTCCAGCTGCGATGGGCAGATATGCCTCCGACTTTTCCGCGATATGGTACGACTCCAACACCTGTGTTCGCCCACATGCCTCCATACGAACGATCCCCACGCCGCGCGCATACCATACGTCTGCCACGATCTCCCCGTTTTCGCTCTTGCGGATGTGCAGACAGGGTGTGAAGCGTCCGGCAGGCACCTCTACTGTCTCGGTGTCAGAAACGATTGTTCTTGTGCCGACATCCTCGTCCAGTTGTGGCGGATACGGATATCGCATCGTTTCGGAGGTGCCTGCCGCAAGCTGCTGGTCCCGCGGCAAAAAATACCGGTCGCCGGTACAGCCCGCATAGTAGAATACCGGCAGCGCATAATTGTAGATCGGACTATACCAGAGCGGTGAGCATCCCGGCTGATTGACATAGCGCACACCGTCCGAGACGATCTCCCAGCGTTCCCCCGTCGTCGTAACGAGCAGATGATTGCGATAGCGGCTGTCCCGCATGAGCGGTAGTGCGTCCAGCATGGCTTTCACGCAGCCGGGCATGGCGTCGATCATATGCTCCTCTGCCTCCGCTTCACGGTACAGCTGTGCCGCCGTATGGAGCTTTTCCTCTACATTCCTGTATGCCGGACCATCCGTTTCCGCAAGGTATTTCGCGAGCCAGAATAAGTGGTATGCCTGTGCGCGCTTTTTGTCGGCGGAATCCGGATATACAGCAATGGCGGGGAGGATCGTTTTCTCCGTGTACCTGACCTTTTCCGTTTCGCTGCCGATTTTCCAACAGAGATCGAGGTACACACCGCTTGCCAGCTCCACATCATCGGTCTGACGGCTGACGGACAGTGCGTCCTCGGCATATTTCGTGCTGTCTGCGGCATACGCGATCGCCGCGCTTTCCTTCGCGTATTTGTGTGCCGTATCTCTGTCGGAAATGTCCGCGATCAGCGCCTTGATGTGCGCATACGCCGCGTCAAATCCGGTCATGCTGCCGAACCGCGTGCTGTATTCCGCCAGCTCCTTTACCTTTTCCGCGACTCGTTCCGCGAATCCGTCCGGAATCGGTTTCATTTTGTTTTCTTCCATAGCCTTCTCCTTTTTCAGAATCTCCCGAATGTCGTGGATTCTTCGTTTGACTGTGCCAAGAGGGATGTGCATACGCGCGGCGATTGCCTCCATGGACAGGCGGTGCCAGAAATAGAGGATCGCGGTGTCGCGCAGAGCAGGGGAAAGTGTGGACAGCCGTTTACGCCACTGCTCCAGCGATTCGCGCGCCACATAGTTGTTTTCCGGTGTGCGCCGATCGATCGGAATGCCGATTTCATCCAAAGAAGCGGCGGTGATCGCGCGCACCTGGCTGTTCAGATACTTGTTGCGCAGGATCGTCGCGAGCCACGCGTCCACTTTGTCCGGCTCCCGCAGCAGATGGAGCTTCCTGTAGCCGTCGAGAAACGTCTCCTGCACCAGATCCTCCGCCATTGCACGATTACCGCATAGCCGCATGGCAAGCGCGTACAGCTTGGGTGTGACGGAAAGAACGATCGGTGTGAACGCTTCACTGTCGCCGGAGAGAACCGCCGTGAGCCAATCCGGATTCTGCTTCTGGTCTGTCATGCACATTCCTCCTTTCCATGGGGATCGCAATCATGATTACAATAGTATAGACACAGCGCGCGGGAGAATGGTTCGGTATTCGCGGGAAAAATTGGGAATGCTATGATTTCAGGCTGCTTCTGGCACGGAAAAACCATATATGCGAGCCCTTCAGCGCATCCTGAGAAGAAAAAGGGGCAGAATGACTCTACCCCTTGATCCATATTGTGTCGGATGCTTATTTCTTCGGTACAAGCACCGTTTTGCCGCCCATATACGGCTGGAGAGCGACCGGGATCTTTACGGTACCGTCCGCCTGTAAATTGTTCTCAAGGAACGCGATGAGCATACGCGGCGGTGCGACGACGGTGTTGTTCAGCGTGTGCGCAAGATACTTCTTTTTCCCGGCAGCGACACGGATCTTCAGCCGACGAGCCTGTGCGTCGCCGAGATTGGAGCAGCTGCCGACCTCGAAATACTTCTTCTGCCGCGGGGACCATGCTTCCACGTCGCAGGACTTCACCTTCAGATCGGCAAGGTCGCCGGAGCAGCATTCGAGTGTGCGCACCGGGATGTCGAGAGAGCGGAACAGATCGACGGTGTTCTGCCACAGACGGTCGTACCACATTTTGCTCTCCTCCGGCTTGCAGACGACGATCATTTCCTGCTTCTCAAACTGGTGGATCCGGTATACGCCGCGTTCCTCGATGCCATGCGCACCCTTTTCCTTGCGGAAGCACGGGGAATAGCTCGTCAGCGTGTAGGGCAGATTTTCCTCCGGAATGATCTGGTCGATGAACTTGCCGATCATGGAGTGTTCGCTCGTACCGATCAGATAGAGATCCTCACCCTCGATTTTGTACATCATCGCTTCCATTTCGGCAAAGCTCATAACCCCGGTCACCACGTCGGAGCGGATCATAAACGGCGGGACGCAGTAGGTGAAGCCGCGGTCGATCATGAAGTCGCGGGCATAGCTGATCACGGCGGAATGGAGTCTGGCAATATCGCCCATCAGATAGTAGAATCCGTTTCCGGCGACACGGCGCGCACTGTCGAGATCGATGCCGTCAAAGCGTTCCATAATGTCGGTGTGGTAGGGAATCTCGAAATCGGGTACCACAGGCTCGCCGAACCGTTCGATCTCCACGTTCTCGCTGTCGTCCTTGCCGATCGGTACGCTGGGGTCGATGATGTTCGGGATAACCATCATGATCTTCTTGATCTTTTCCGCCAGCTCCACTTCCTTTTCCTCATCGGCGGCAAGCTGCTCGGACTGACGGTTGACCTCTGCTTTCAGAGCCTCTGCTTCCTCTTTCTTGCCCTGACCCATGAGCGCGCCGATCTGCTTCGACAGCTTGTTCCGGTTGCCGCGCAGCTCGTCCGCTTCTGCCATGATCCGGCGGTTTTCCTCATCCAGCGCGATTACCTCATCGACCAGCGGCAGCGCGACACCTACATCGCCCGCGGCGACGGCCGGGAGCGGTTCTGCAACAAGTTCAACCACCACGCTTTCCGTTACGCCGAGGTGCGCGGACTGGCGCAGAGGCCCCGCCGGGAGGATTTCCGGGCGCTCGCCATCCACACCGACTACCGGCCCGAAGCGACGTTCACTTCGTCGGATAGCGACCTGAACGCCATCCACGACATGATCGCGCACACGCTGCGCTGCCTGGCCTACAACGGGTACATGGTCGACTGCCCCCACCTCGAACGCGCCGGATACGGCGGCGACGGTAACTCTTCCACCGAGATCCTGCAAACCCTCTGCGGTGCGGCCCCGCTCTACCGCAACTGGGTGCAGGCATGGGACGACGCCATGCGCCCCGGGGGCAGTCTGCCCCACGTAGCCCCCAACGCCGGTGCGGGAGGCGGCGGCCCCTACTGGTGCGGGTTCATCGTCATGGCCCCCTGGCAAACGTGGCTCAACTACGGCGACCGGACGCTGGTCGACCGCCACTACCCCGCCATGCGGGAATGGATGGGCTATGTCGAACGTTACATGAAAGACGGCTTGCTGACCCGCTGGCCC
>USGH01000083.1 GCA_900554225.1 uncultured Eubacteriales bacterium
AAGAGACCGCCGAAGATCTCTGTGTCCATGGTCGGCGATACGGCAAGGTAGACTTCCTTCTTTTCGCCATTTACATCGACGAGATAGCTGTTTTCCGGCGAGGTGGAAGGACCGGAGAGCAGTCCGCCGTGTCCATCCTCAAAGAGCGTATCGAAGAAGAAGAGCGCGCAGTTGCGGATATATTCGTAGGCGGTGTCGCGTAAGAAGTCGCGGTCCTCGGTGTAGAGATAATGTTCCCACATATGGAACGCCAGCCACGCACCGCCAACAGGCCACAGCCCCCAAATGCCGTCTCCGGCAGCCGCGAATCCGTAAATATCGCTGATGTGGTGGACGACCATGCCGCGCGCGCCGTAATTCTCTGCCGCAACCCGTTTCCCGCCGGGCAGGAGATAGTCGTTCATGTAGCCGAAGAGAGAAGCGACCGATTCGGAAAGTCCCGCTTCCTCCGCAGGCCAGTAGTTCATCTGGAGATTGATGTTCGTGTGGTAGTCGGAGTTCCACGGTGCGTTCAATCCCTCGGACCACACACCCTGCAAATTGGCAGGCAGGGAATCCTCACGGCTGGACGAGATGAGAAGGTACTTGCCAAACTGGTAGTACAGCGCAATGAGGGACGCATCCTCCGCATCCGGATCGTTTTTCAGGCGTTCCAGCCGCTCGTTGACAGGGATATCGTCCAGCGTGCCGTCCGTGTCGAACGTGATGTCGGTCCGTTCCATGATGGCGGAGAAGTCGGCGATATGTTCTGCAAGCAGCGTGTCCCAGCCGCACTCGGATTTCGAGAGCATAGCGGCAATGGCGGATGCCATATCGTCATGGCGGAACGCGGTGGCAATGGCGGTGTAGAGAATCACGTAGGTCGCGTCCGTGACCGTGATCCCCTGCGCGTCTGCCGCTGTTTTGCCGTCGGTGACGATGCGGGTCGAGAGGGTGAACGGGTTGGCTCCCACAGCGGTGTGGCAAAGGGCGGTGAGATGGTCGCGTTGGTAGGTCAGCCTGTCGATGTTTTCACGGCGGTAGGCGATCTTCGCGGCAAACGGAGCGGTGGCGGTGAATCGTGCGCAGGCCAGTCCCGCCGGATGGGAGCAGAATACCTCGCGTCTGTAGGATACGCCGTCCTTGTCATAACAGACCGCGCCGATACCCTGGGTGAGGTTGAGATCGCGCCGGTAATTTTCACACGTGTCGTCCTCATGGAGCTGTACGGTCACTTCTCCCGCGTATTCGTAGGAATGGATCCTGAAGAAGCAGTCCTTCATCGCCTCGGTCGCGTACCGATCGGCTTCCCATTCGTGATCGGCAAGATAGAGCGTGCGCGTTTTTTCAAGGATTTCGCGGTAGCCCTCGACCTTTGTGTTCATCGGACCGCCCGACCAGATTGTTTCTTCGTTGAAGCGCAGCTGTTCCGTGCCGACACGTCCGTAGAGGGACATGCCGAGCCTGCCGGAGCCGGTTGGTGTTACGTTTTCCCAGTTGACAGCCGGGTTGGCAAGATGCAGGATATACGGTTTCATAATGACCTCCTGAAATGGCTATGTGTATATTCTATTCGTAAACGACGGGTGGGACCGGTCGTATGTACGTAAAACAATGCTGTATTGCGGACTATTGTTTCCAAAAAGGGGGCGGCGGATTCACTCGTTCCCATCCCCATCGGTATCGGACGTATGCGCCGGGAGCTTGTCCGGCAGCTTTTCCCGCATATCGGCAAGCGGATTTTTCTGCATCGCCGCCTCCATATCCGGGTTTGCCACATGGGTATAGATCTGCGTTGTGTTCAGCTGCTCGTGTCCGAGAATTTCCTTCAGCACACGGATATCGACTTGCCCGGTTTGGTATAACAGGGTCGCCGCTGTGTGCCGGAGCTTGTGGACGGAGTACCCACGATTCCCAAGCCCCGCCTCCTCGATGTATTTTTTCACCATCCACTGGATCGTTTTTACACTAATCCGCTTGTTGAGGCGGGAAAGAAAGAGGGCACGGTCGCCTTTGGTGGGAGTCGCCATGCGGATGGGGAGATAATGGGACAGTGCGTCGCGGCAGGCGTCGTTCAGATAGATGATCCGTTCCTTTGCGCCTTTTCCGGTCACACGGAGAGAGCGCAGCTCGGTGTCCAGATCGGGCAGATCGATTCCGGCAAGCTCCGACAGACGCATACCGCAGTTGAGAAAAAGCGTGAGGATGGCAAAATCCCGCTCTCTGTAGTGTGCGCCGGGATCCTCCTCCACGGTGACGAGCAGATCCCGGCTTTCCTCAACGGACAGATGCTTCGGCAGTGTTTTCTTCACCTTCGGCGTCTCGATGGTGATGGCGGGATTCACGTCGAAATAATGCTCGTGGACGGTCATGTACTTATAGAAGGATTTGAGCGCGGAGAGTTTTCTTGCCCTGGCACCGGACGCATTGTTCCTGCCCTTGGAGGCGTAATAAAGAAAGTCGTAGATCCGGCTCGTTGTGACCGCGGCGAAATCCTCCGTTGTCAACGCGGAAATGTCGATCTCCGTGAACTCCGGGGAGGTGGGATCGATCCCGGTGTTGTCGGCAATGAGAAAGCGGCAGAACGTGCGCAGATCGAGACAGTATTCCTGCACGGTTTTGGACGACCGATTCAGGATCGCGGTCATATATGTGGCAAATCCACGGACGGCGGCAGGGTATCCGGCAAGAAAGTCGTGATCGTTCGCCATAGAAGCTCTCCTTTGTACCTCAACAGAAGCCGCGCGGGAACAAATCCAAATGCGCGTATCTTTATTATACCGCAATCCGAAATATTTTCATGGATAGATTGTAAACTTTTGCCCATTCGACTTGTAATCCGGCGAAAAAAACACTACAATATACGCATAGTACCCGGAACGGTATGCCTATGGACGGAGTGCCCGCCAACCGATGCGTTCCCGGTATTCTCTTTGTACCCAACGGAAAGGACTCAATCCTCTATGCGTGAATTTTGGAATGACAACCGACAAACCGTCGTGCGGCTGATCTTGAATCAGTTTGGTGCGACCGTCATGGGGCTTCTGGTGACGGCAGCAGCGCATTCAAACGACACCCTGATGCTCTGTGCCAGCTTGTTTTCGACGGTGTTTTATCTGGTGCTGCTTTACTGTGTGATCTGGGAGCGCGGCGGGAAGGAACGGATCCGGATTGACGGCGGTCGTGCTGCGTGGAAACCGTTATATGGGCTGTACATGGGACTGCTTGCCAATATCCCGAACTTTGTGCTTGCCATACTCATCCTCATCGGAAAGATCTTCGGCTCCCTCGACGGGCCGTTCGGCTATGAATGGGCGGGCAATCTGTACGCCATCACGAACGTTATCACCCGGCTGTGGAACGGTATGTATATCGGCATCATCCAGACCTACTCGCCCTATAACCCGATCATCCACTTCCTCGACATTCTGCCTGCGCTCTTTGTCTGCACACTCGGCTACTATCTCGGACTGAAGAATAAGCGAATCTTCTCGATCTTTGATCTGAAGCCGCCGAAAACAGAAACGGGCAGTGTGAAAAAGACGGATAAGCCGGAAAAAAAGTGATCCCACCCAAGAGAAGCGACGCACCATTGCCGCTTCTTTTTCGGTTTGCAGGTGCATAGACTTTTTCAAAACCGTAAGGGGAGGGTCTATACATGGAGCGGAAAGTGGTGCGGGCTGTGGCATATGTGCTGTCGTGCGCCCTTATATTTGTGTTTGGCATGACCGTCGTTGCGCAGGGATACCGTCTTGTACGCCGTCGGATCACGGTCTCGGCAACAGCTGGGAAAGCCGCGGGAAACGTGTATCCGTCGGCACCAGTCTGGGTGATCGATCCGGGTCACGGCGGGGAGGACGGCGGTGCGTCGGATCCGAGCGGTCAGGTGGTGGAAAAGACGCTGAACCTTGCCGTAGCCAGACGGATAGCGGAGATTGCAGGATTGTTTGGACACGATTGCCGTCTGACGCGTGAGGATGACCGCCTCCTGTACGATGCGTATCGGGATCTGACCGATTATCGCGGCAAGAAAAAAACCTACGATCTGCGCAATCGGCTGCGCATCACGGAGGACGCGGGTGCGACACTCTTTGTCGGGATCCACATGAACAAATTCCCACAACCACAGTATCACGGTCTACAGGTCTGGTATTCGCCGAACGATCCGAAAAGCGCGGATTATGCGGCGTTTGTTCAGTCCTACATGAAATCGACCCTCCAGCCGGACAACGAACGCACGGTGAAAAAAGCGACCTCGTCGATCTATCTTCTCCATCGGATCCACTGTCCGGCGATTCTTGTGGAGTGCGGCTTTCTCTCGCATCCTGATGAATGCGCCGCACTTGCCACACCGGAATACCAGACCGCGCTTTCCGCCGTTTTGTTTGCCGCCGCAGCCGAATGTGAAAATGCGAACGGATAAAGACACAAATATAACGTGTAAATCGTGAAAAAGGAGCAGCTATGGCACAGACACCGAAGACACCGAAAAAGGTGTACGTTTGCAGCGAATGCGATTACCAAAGTGCAAAATGGATGGGGAGATGCCCGTCCTGCAATGCGTGGAACAGCTTTGTGGAGGAGACGTATACGCCGCCCTTATCCTCTGCTTCCGCCGCGGCAGGTGGCGCACGCCGTGCAAATCTGACCGGAAAGAGCACCGTGGGCGGAGAGGGCGAGCGTGCCGTGCGCTTCTCGGATTTCACTGTGCCGGAATATATGCGTGTGGATACTGGGATCGGTGAGCTGAACCGTGTGCTGGGCGGAGGACTCGTGACAGGCTCCGTGATCCTCTTGGCAGGGGAACCGGGGATCGGCAAGTCCACGCTTCTGATGCAGCTTTGCGGGAAGATCGGCTCTGCGCGGACCGTGCTGTACGTATCCGGTGAGGAATCGAAGGGACAGCTCAAGCTCCGTGCCGAACGGCTCCACGCAGACGGTGAAAAACTATTCATCCTGACCGAAACGAATATCCACGCCATCGTCGCGGAGTATGAAAAGGTGAAGCCGGAGATCGTGATCGTGGACTCCATCCAGACGATGTATTCCGATTTGTCCGCCTCGGTGCAGGGCAGTGTGACACAGGTGCGGGAATGTGCATCGGTGCTGATCGGAAAAGCGAAAACGGACGGCGCGGCGGTCATCATCGTCGGTCACGTGAATAAGGAGGGCGGCATTGCGGGGCCAAAGGTGCTCGAACACATGGTGGACGCGGTGCTGTCCTTTGAGGGGGAACGCCGGCAGTCGAACCGGATCATCCGCGCGATCAAGAATCGGTACGGCAGCACGAACGAAATCGGTGTGTTTGCCATGACGGACGAGGGACTGGCCGAAATTGAGAATCCGTCGGCGATGCTGCTGGAGGAGCGTCCGGTAGGCGTCAGCGGATCGTGCGCGGTATGCATTCTGGAAGGCACACGCCCGATTATCGCGGAGATCCAGGCACTGGCGGCGCCGTCCACCTTATCCTCCCCACGTCGGACCGCCGATGGAATCGACTATAACCGGATGAATCTTTTGCTTGCGGTGCTGGAAAAGCGGGTCGGACTCCGGTTTTCAGCCTACGACGTGTATTTGAACGTGGTCGGCGGTCTCCGGATCGACGAGCCCGCGGCGGACGCTGCGATCGCGCTGGCACTCATCTCCTCGATCCGCGACATTCCGGTGCCGGAGAACGTGATCGCGATGGGAGAGCTGGGGTTGTCCGGAGAATTTCGCACGGTATCGCATATGGACAAGCGGTTTGCGGAATCCCATCGGCTTGGATTTACGAAAATCGCCATACCCCGACGAACGGATCTGCGAAAGATTCCGGACGGCGTGGAGGTGGTGCGTATGGGATCTATCTACGACGCGATCCGACTCCTTGCAAAACCGGAACAGGAAAAAACAGCCAGAACAGACAGGGAGGTATAAAAGACTGCGAAAATCGCGTGACGATATACGCGCGCATCCATCCCTGCTGCAACAAAAGCATAGAAAATTCCCCTGGGAGCCATCCGAAATCGGATCGGTTCCCGGGGGCTTGCTGTCTCTATTCCAGAATGTCCTTGCACGCCACGAGATCACAGCCCATTTCGATGAAGTCTGCGATCAGCACGTCGCCGGTGTGGACAGGCGCGGATACCGTGAATCCGGCAAGCTGTGCCATCGCGTCCATAAGATCCTCACGCGGGATCGGGCGGCTTGTCTTGACCGGAAGCATATGATGCATCGCACTCGTGATACCGACCGTGGTGGTCAGGGTGCGGACAGGATGCGTGACCTCGGTTTCCGCGTATTTTTTGCCGCGTGGACACGTGTTGCCTGTAACCTCTGTGACCACACCGTCCGTCAGCGTCACCGTGATCCGACATCCGGCAGGGCAGACCACGCAGGTCAATTCTTTTGTTGTAACAGCCATTTTTTATCCCTCCCGTACTTCCAGCGATACCGTAATTTCCGCAGTGCCGCGCGCCATGAGCTCCGTAAGCACCTCCGGAGAGAGCGTCATCGACTCCATCTCACCCGGCGCCACCGCAGATTTCGCGTTTTGCACAAGCACATTGCCGCTGTCGTCCGTAATGCGCAGACGCACCTTCTTGAAAATATCGGTCACACGGAAGAATACGCGCACCGGAGCGGTCGGAATCTCCGGCAGACGGAGTGCTTCCGGTACCGTGTAACGCACACCCATTCCGGTTTTCACATGAATCGTGCGCGCGGTCTCTGCGGATTTGCCCGTGATCTGTTCCGCCGCCGCCTTGCCCGCGATTGCCGCTTCTTCCGATACGAAATCCACCAGATCGTGAACGTGAAGCACATTGCCGCACGCGTAGATACCGGGGATCTCCGTTTCACGATTCTGATCCACGACGGCACCGTTTGTCATCCGGTCGATGGGAATCCCGGCGCCGCGCGTCAGCTCATTTTCCGGGATCAGACCGACGGAGAGAAGGAGCGTGTCGCAGTCAAAGGTCTCCTCGGTTCCCGGGATCGGTTTGCGCTGTTCGTCTACCGCGGCGATGGTCACACCCTCCACCCGCTCCTTGCCGCGGATCTCGGTTACGGTGTGGGACAGCTTCAGTGGAATGCCAAAATCGTCGAGACACTGTACGATGTTGCGCGCCAGACCGCCGGAATAGGGCATAAGCTCGCAGACGCAGAGAACCTTCGCGCCCTCCAGGGTCATACGCCGTGCCATGATCAGCCCGATATCGCCGGAGCCAAGGATCACCACGCGCCGCCCGGGCATATAGCCTTCTACATTGACGTACCGCTGTGCCGTACCCGCCGTATAGATACCGGCCGGACGGGATCCGGGAATGTTGAGTGCGCCGCGTGTCCGTTCCCGGCATCCCATTGCGAGGATCACGGCATTTGCGGACAGGGTCGTATAACCGGAGGTGGGGGATACATAGGTCACCTTTTTGTCGTCCGTCAGAGAGAGCACCATGGCGTTCGTCTCCACAGGGATCCCGGCTTTTTGTACCATATCGACGTATCGCCCGGCGTATTCGGGGCCGGTCAGCTCCTCTCCGAACCGATGGAGTCCGAACCCGGCGTGGATGCACTGATTGAGAATACCGCCCGGTTCATGATCGCGCTCCAGAATCAGAATGTCTGCGGGAGAGAGTCCGTTTTCGCAGGCGGAAAGCGCGGCAGACAATCCGGCAGGACCGCCGCCTATCACGATCAGTTTCTTGTCAGCCATTTCCGTTTTCCTCGCTTTCGTCCTTTTTCCGGTTCAGTTTCGCACTCTTTTTCTCCACCAGCCACGAGTCGCCGCCCTTTTTCGTCACTTTATCTAAGGTAACGCCCGTTTCCTCGGCAATCAGCGCGGCCACACGCGGAGAACAGAAGCCGCCCTGACATCTGCCCATGCCGGCGCGCAGTCTGCTCTTGACCATATCGAGGGTCACAGCGGGGATGGGGGAGTGGATCGCGTCGAGAATATCGCCCTCTGTCACGGTTTCGCAGCGGCAGATGATCTTGCCATATGCGGGATCGCGACGCACGGCCTCGGCTTTTTCTGCGTCCGTCATCTCGCCAAACCGCTTGGGGTTGCCGTCACGCCGTCTCGTCGGGATATAATCGTCCCGGTCGGTGAGGTTCAGTCCCGCATCGGACAGCAGTCCTGCGATGTATTCTCCGGTGGCGGGACCGGAAGCAAATCCCGGAGACTCCACACCCACGGCATGGACGACACCGGGCAGCTGCTCGGAATTTTTGAGATAGAAATCGTAAATATTCGGTGTAGGACGCACGCCTGCGAATGAGGTGATCACGTTGCGCAAATCGAGCTGCGGCATGATCCGGTGTGCGCCGTCACTGATTTCGTGCAGTCCGTCTGCCGTGGTCGAGGTATCGTCCGGATCGTCGATGGCATAGGCGTTCGGACCGACGAGCAGATTGCCGTCTGCTGTGGGAGACACAAGAATCCCCTTGCCGCGTTCTGAAGGAACGACGAACAGTGTCGAATTTGCCATGTGTCCCATCGTCTTGTCGAGCACCATATATTCGCCGCGGCGCGGAATCACATTGATCGGGAAGTCGTTTTCCCCCAATATCTCGGCGACCTCTGCGGAATGGACCCCCGCCGCGTTTACGACATAGTGTGCGGCGATGGTGTCATGCCCATTGGATATATAGTAAATTCCACCGGCTTCGGATACGCCGGATACCTTGAAATTGAAATAGAAATGTACGCCGTTTGTCGCCGCGTTTTCAGCAGCCGCAATGGTGATGCCATAGGGACAGGTGATCGCTGCGGACGGTGCCCAGAGAGAAGCGTACGCTGCGGGAGAGACGTTCGGTTCCATGGCGCGCAGCTCATCGCCGGTGATGATTTTGAGATTCGGCACGCCGTTTGCCATGCCGCGGTCGTACAGCTCGCGCAGCTTTTTGAGATCGCCTTCGTCAAAACCGATGACATGCGAGCCGATCGGACGGACGGGGAAATCCCATGCCGCACCCAGCTCCTTCATCAGCCGATTGCCCTGGACGTTGAGCCTCGCCTTGAGCGTACCGGGCTTTGCGTCATAGCCGGCGTGGACAATGGCGGAATTGGCGCGCGTGGCTCCCATTGCCACATCGGATCCCATTTCACATACCGCGACGGAGCAGGTCTTTGTGGACAGATACCGCGCGGTCATGACACCGGTCACACCGGCGCCGATAATCAGAACGTCATAAATCACTTTGAAACCTCATTTCTCACCGGCGGCGAACAGGATGATGCACTGAGAGAAGATGCCGGTGCCATGACACTTCACCACATACGGGTGGTAGCATAAGTATACCATAACTGTTTGCGTTTTGCAAGCAAGTCGGATAAAAATTTTGACCATATCCGTCGGGAAATGTTGGTACATGGGGAAGCGCAGAGAACAGGCACGGGAGGACTGCAAAAGAGGGCACGGATGGTGTGCTTGGCGAAGCTCGATGCCGCGCGTTGGCGCATATACACGAAAAATCGTTTGCAAACTTGGAGTCCACTTCCACAAGAATTCTGCCGGAATTCGTAAATATTTGGTGAAGTTGCGTGAGTTGGGTTGCAATCATGCGGGAGATATGGTATTATATAAGAAGATATGCCGTAAATCCGATATATTGAATCGAAAAATACACAAAATCCGGGAAAGGGAGAAAAATCATCTATGGAGAATACCAATGAAATGCTGACCGCTTCCGCTCGTGCGCTTGTTACAGAGGTCGAAACCGTCGTCATAGGCAAGCACAACGAGATCGTACTGCTTGTCACGGCACTGCTGTCGGGTGGTCATGTACTGATCGAAGACGTACCGGGTACCGGAAAAACGACGACGATCAATACGATCATCAAGTATTTTGAGATGGAAGGACTCGACATTTTTCTCGCGGCGCCCACCGGACGTGCGGCGAAGCGCATGAGTGAGACAACCGGGTTTGAGGCT
>USGH01000084.1 GCA_900554225.1 uncultured Eubacteriales bacterium
AGCAAAAGAAGCATATCCGGTGTATGTTCTTCCATGAACGAAACGGCGGCATCCAGTGCGCTGTGATTGCCATGAATATCCGTCAGAACCGCGATGCGCATGGTGGTAACTCCTTTCCTCTCGACAAAATGCTATCTTAACATACAGTATAACATATCGAAACACAATTTTTTTGAAATTTTTATAAATTTTTCACCCAAACTCGATTTTTTATGGTATACTAAAGGAAAATAACGTATCGGTATACGCAGCGGATGGATAGCAGCGGCAGGAGGAAACAGTATGGATCTATGGAACGGAGCGGAGATCACGATTTTGGAACGGATCCGGGAGATTTTTTCCTGTGCCTTTCTCGATACCGTCATGCCGTACATCACCAGGTTTGCCGACAATGGAATCGGCTGGATTGTGCTTGCCCTGCTTCTTTTGATTCCGCGTAAGACAAGACGGACGGGAGCCGCAATGGGGGTAGCACTTTTACTTGGCTTTTTGACGGGCAATTTGCTTCTCAAGAATTGCATCGCACGCACCAGACCGTTTGTATGGGATCCGACGATCACCCTGCTCATCAAGAAACCATCAGAGTATTCGTTTCCGTCCGGTCATACGCTTGCATCCTTTGAATGCGCTGTAGCAATCTTTTGCTGCCACCGCAAATGGGGGATTGCCGCGCTTATTTTTGCCGTACTCATCGCGTTTTCGCGCCTATATCTCCAGGTGCACTATCCGACGGATGTTCTGGGCGGTGCGATACTTGGCACTCTCTGGGGAATGCTTGCCTGCCGCATCGTGGATACAGTCACAAAACGGTACAAAATGAAAAAACAACAGATGTAAAAATTGCCCGGCCGGTGTACAGAAACCGTACACGAGTCGGGCACTTTTTTATGCTACAGCAGGGCGACTTCCGTATCCAGAGAACGGATCGCGTCTCGAAGAACCGATGCGGAATGGGCAAGGCGGCGATTTTCGTCTGGACTCAGGGGAATATCGAGAACATGCTCCACACCGCCGGCACCAACCACGGCAGGCACACTCATGCAGAGGTCGTCAATGCCGTAATGACTGTCCAATAGCGTGGATACCGGAAGAATCGTATGCTCGTCGTTCACAATGGAGGTGATGATCCGTTTTGTGGCCTGAGCGATGGCATAGAAGGTTGCGCCTTTGTCCCGGATGATCTCATAGGCACTGTTTTTTACATAATCGAAAATGCCGTAGAGATCGTCAGGAGCGCCGCCATTGCTGTCACCGATGGGGCAGTAGTCGGATAGATCGATCCCGGAAACGTTGGCACTGCTCCATACGGCAAGCTCACTGTCGCCATGCTCTCCAATGATGAACGTATGCACATTCCGGCTGTCTACACGGAGCCTGCTGCCGACCAGATATTTGAGTCGCGCCGTATCCAATACCGTACCGCTGCCGATCACACGTGAAGCCGGAAATCCGGAGAGTTTATGGGTGAAGTACGTAAGGATATCTACCGGATTCGATACCACCAGCAGGATGCAGTCTCGGTTGACTGACGTAATCTGATGAACGATTTTCTCAAAGATGGTCAGGTTGCGCCGAAGCAGATCGAGTCTGGTTTCCCCCTCCTTCTGTCCGGCACCGGCTGTGATCACCACGATGGATGCATCGGAAAGAGCAGAGTAGCTGCCCGGATAAATCTGCATGGGTGCGATAAACGGCAGGCAGTGGTTCAAGTCCATTGCCTCTCCGCGTGCTTTTGCTTCATTTGAGTCCAAAAGAACCATTTCGGTGAACAGACCGCTCTCCATCATGGTATACGCGATCGTTGCCCCCACATTGCCGCAGCCGACGATACCGATTTTTTTCGGATTTACCTTGTCAGAATATTTGTGCATAGAAAAACACCTCTCTCCACTTTTTTCTTAGTATGAGAGAGGTGTACAGTTATTATACCTGCCATTTGCAGTCAGGCGAGAATACCGCTTTTCTCCACGGTGTCATACCAGGTACGTGCCATGATCTCATGCCCAACATAGGTGGGGTGAATGCCATCCCAGATGAATTGATCGACCGGTGCGGCTTCAACGTACGGCGTAAGCACAGCAGCAAACGGTACGAATACGGTTTTATACTCTGCCGCAATCTTCCGGACACGTGCGGCATATTCCTTGCAGTGCGCGACGTTCCATTCGTCCTTTTCATGAACCACCGGATCTGTGGCTGCAAGCGGAGACCAATACCGGAACGGTTCGCAGAGGATGAGACGGATATCCGGGAAGCGATCGAGCGTATAATCGAGTAAGAAACGGTACTCCTTTTCAAACATATCCGCATCGGGACCGCTGCCGCTGTAGCAGAAGCCACAATCGTTCGTACCGATGAGAATGCTGAGTACCGTCGGCTGCAATGCAAAGGTATCGCTCTCCCACCGTGCCAGCATTTTCGCAACAGTATCACCGCTGACACCACGATTGCGGATTTCCGGACGGCGTTCCCAGTTGTCAAAGCCGATGCGAGATGCCAGAATCGACTGATAGCCGTGCCCCATGATATGGTTCATATCGCTGTTGCTTTGGATGCGTCCACCATGTGTGATGGAATCGCCCTGAAACAAAAGCACATCGTTTTTCTGTAAAGTGATCATTCTTCTGTCCTGTCGTACCGTATACCGCTTTGCATACAGCCGACGCTCCCTTCGCTGTTTGATAGCTTCATTATAGCAATCCACAGCACGTTTGTCAAGATGTAAGTGAAAAAACGCCATGGCAAGCACAGCGTCTTTTGCAAAAGGTTTTGATTCTCACGCGGTCGATATTCCTAAGTGGAGGAGCGATCATAGCGTGGATTTCTTGCGGGTTACTTGATCTCGACGGTGATTTTCTGATCCGCGATCTTTGCAGCCGCTTTGGCAATGGTACGGATTGCTCTGGCAATTTTGCCATGCTTTCCGATAATCATCCCCATGTCCTCCTCCGCGACGTGCAGGGTATAGACCGTCTCTTCCGCTTCCGTTTCTGCCACGGTTACGGAAACCTCGTTCGGATTGTCCACAATGGCGCGTGCCATATTTTCCAGAACGAGTCGGATATCAATGTCGGGATTGATCGGCGTGGTTATGAGGTTTTCGTCCATTATTCCGCTCGGATTACTTGATGAGACCGTTCTTCGTCAGGATAGACTTAACGGTTTCGGTCGGCTGTGCGCCGTTTGCAAGCCATGCGGTGATCTTTTCACCCTCCAGCTTTACGGTTGCGGGATTGGTCATCGGATCGTAGTAGCCAACCTCTTCGATGAAGCGACCGTCACGCGGGTATCTGGAATCTGCAACAACGATACGATAGAAAGGTGCTTTCTTCTGACCCATTCTTCTCAGTCTGATTTTAACTGCCATTTTTTTGTTCCTCCAAAATTTGTGAATAAAAATTTCTATAGAAAAACCCGGTTTGCGGGATTCTTCGCGTATTTACATCGGGAAGGGCAGGCGCATTTTTCCTTTCTTTCCCTTTTTACCCAGCATGGAGCCGGAAAACTGTTTGATGATCTTGGACATCTGGTCAAACTGACGGAGCAGCTTGTTGACTTCCTCCACGGAGGTGCCGCTGCCAGCTGCGATCCGTTTTCTTCTGGATGCATTGATGACACCGGGATGCTCCCGTTCGTATTCCGTCATGGACAGGATGATCGCTTCTGTGTGGGTGATCGCCTTTTCATCGAATTTGGCGTCCTTGAGTGCACCGGGCTTGACACCGGGGAGCATACCGACGATGTCCTCAATGGAGCCCATATTCTTGATCTGTCGGAACTGTTCGAGATAATCGGTGAGCGTGAAGGTATTTTCACGGATCCGCTTTTCCAGCTCCTCCGCTTTTTTCTCGTCGTAATTCTGCTGTGCTTTCTCGATGAGGGAGAGCACGTCGCCCATACCGAGGATCCGGGATGCCATACGGTCGGGATAGAACGGTTCGATCGCGTCCATTTTTTCGCCGATACCGATAAATTTGATCGGTTTTCCAGTGACGTATCGTACCGACAGAGCAGCACCGCCGCGTGTGTCGCCGTCCAATTTGGAAAGAACCACGCCGGTGATGTCCAGTTTTTCATTGAAGGTGCTTGCCACATTAACGGCATCCTGACCGGTCATGGCATCCACCACAAGCAGGATTTCGGTCGGATGCACGAGATCCCGGATGGCGATCAGCTCGTCCATCATCGTTTCATCCACGTGAAGTCTGCCCGCCGTGTCGATGAACACCATGTCGTGTCCGTGCTTTTCGGCGTGGACCATTGCATTTTTTACAATTTCCACCGGAGAAATCTGCCCCATCTCAAATACGGGAACGCCTACCTGTTCACCGACGACTTTGAGCTGGTCAATCGCAGCAGGGCGGTATACGTCACAGGCAACAAGAAGCGGACGCTTACCCTGCTTTTTGTACATTCCGGCGAGTTTTGCGGCGTGCGTCGTCTTACCGGAGCCCTGTAAACCGACCATCATGATGATTGTCGGCGGACGGGACGCAATGGTCAGCTTCGTATTGGTTTCTCCCATGAGCTTGATAAGCTCCTCATGGACGATCTTGATGATCTGCTGACCGGGCATCAGACTCTCGAGGACCTCAGATCCGACAGCCCGCTCGGTGACGGTTTTCACAAAATCCCGCACGACCTTGAAGTTGACATCCGCTTCGAGAAGTGCGAGTTTGACCTCCCGCATTCCCTCACGCACATCCGCTTCTGTCAGCTTGCCTTTGCTGCGGAATTTCTTGAACGCATTTGTCAGTTTATCGGATAAGCTTTGAAACATGTATTCCTCCGGGTATTCTCAATCCATGGTTCCCATGCGCACAAAACATTTATAAGACGATTTTATCTATAGAACAGACCACATCTTCGAGTGCCGTTTTTATACGCGGCTCCATCGTATCGGATGCAATCCGTGCGAGATTTGCAGATAATTCGGAGAGAGAACGCGTTAATTTTTGTGTCCGTTCTGCCAGATGCAGCTTTTCTTCCAGTTCTCTGAGCTCTGCCTCGCTTTTTTTGACGGAATCGCGGATACCTTGCCGGGAAATGCCTGTGATTTCCGCAATCTCCGCAAGGGAGTAGTCCTTATCGTAATAATACGACATCAGTTCTCTCTTCCGCTCGGACAGCAGCGCACCGTATGTATCCATGAGAAGGGAAAGGTGCATATCTTTTTCAAACAATCAAACCCCTCATCCCTGTAAAGCATTTTGCTTTACACATTATACCATGTCATCGTGGAATTGTCAAGAGAAATTTACCGCGATACGCACTGCAATAATGATGAAATTACAGGACAGTTACACTTGGTTTATAGACAGATTGCAAAAAAAGACTGCCGCAAAGCTTTATTGCAGGATTTCGTGGATCAGATACTGTCACAGAGCCTCCAGATCCGCATTTGGGAATACTTCCCCTGTACCCATGGCAATAAAATCCGGAAATGGCGAATCCCCAGTGCAGAGATGCCATTCCCGGTCTTTGGCGTATGTACGAGAAGCTGCTATCGTCAGGTACCTTCCACCTGCGAAACGATGGAACGTGCCCAATCTACAACCTTCTGCCGTTCCTCAAGCGTGATCTTCTTGCCGAAAATACCACATTTTACGTAGTAGGAGCCATCGATCACATTGGTGCCGGCTTCCTTGAGAATGTCCTTGATGACCTTTTCACCACGGCATCCATTTTCGCCGTCTACGAGCAGAACCACATTCTGTGCACGATTCGGATACAGCTCCTTGCAGAACCGTCTGACTTCATCCGGCGGATCGCCTGCGCCAAGGGTCAGCGCAAGAATGACGAGCCGTTCCTTATCAGCAGGATATGCCGGCGGAATATCGTTGACAAGACATCCGAACGCTTCTCCGATCGCGGTGGCGTAGGTGGCGAGCTTCCCCTTTTTGGAGGAATACATAACACGCATTTTCATAACAAAAGGACCTCCCGATCCGAAATAGATTGCTTATAGTATACCATATTTTTCAAAAAAAAGAAAGAGAAAAAATGCGAATCCGCAAATTTTGTCTGAAGTTCCAAAAAGAGACCGTCTGTGTTGTATAGTATGCACAGTATCACCCGCATATACAGGAGCAGGTACAGGAAACCGGAAAAGGAATCCTGAAGATATCCTTTCCCGGTACTGAAAATACGATGATACTGTGTGGTGCTGCCTGTCGGAACGATCGGAAAAATCAGAAATTGTCGCGGAACATTTTTGTTTTGCGCAGATTCCGGGCAAGAAGAGGGCAGAGAACGACATTGATGCAAAGCTCAATCAGAAAATTCACGCCGACCAGTCCGGTGAGCATATAGTACGCCACATCTGTACCGCCAGCCCATACGTGCAGAATATCCTTGAAAAAGAGCGTCATACCAACACAAAAGATCAGTGTATTGACAAGCGGGCAGATCCCGGAGATCGCAGCCGTAGAGAGGAGCCAGGTGCGTGGGTGTTTGTCCGGATCGAGAGTTTTACGTGTGATTCTATAGACAAGTGCGGCAATCCATCCGGCGAGTATGGCTTTGACAAGGCAAATGAGTCCGCACAAAAACGGATTTGCCGCAAAGAGCATCGAGCCGCCCCCATCGAGTCCGACCGCGCAGAATAGGAATGTAATCACGCCGAATACACCGCCGAGCAAAGCACCCACCGCAGGACCGAGCATGAAGCCGCCCAGAACGATCGGGACAAGGGTCAGAGAAATACTGAAAAAGCCGAACTTGACCAGCAGTGCGGAGATGGTTTGCAGAACGACGATCAGTGCGATCAGAAAGCCGACCTTTGTCATTTTCTGCGTTTTCTGTCTGTTGTTTGTTGTAGTCATAAAGACCTCCCAAGTGTGGATACTGTCTTCCCGGATGATTTATACCAGGTAAAACGTATCGAAATTTATAATAAGACCGTAGTCATATTACCAAAGGTGTGAGATGTCGATATTTATTTTGTATGATTGAGAAGCCAGAGACGCATTTCGCCCTCCAGTGTCAGATCCTTGTGATAGGTGAAACGATTGCGGCAGTAGGGAAGAATGTACCTTGCCAAGCCACCCGTCGCGCACAGACCGAGCTTTTGTTCCTTTGCCAGATACTGCTCGCGAATATTGCGTACAAAGCCGTCCACGGCGAAAATATGTCCATTGATCACACCGGAACGCACGGATTCACTGGTGTTTTTGCCGAGCCACTGCGTCGGGCGTTCGAGAGAGACCTCATTGAGCAGTGCCGCCGACTGGAATAAGGCTTCCATGGAAACGGACAACCCCGGTAAAATCGCAATTCCGGTTAAGATCCGTTCGGCAGTGACAAAGGAAATGGTAGTAGCGGTTCCAACATCCAGTACAACAAAGGGCGGTTCTTCATAGGCAAATGCCGCAGCGATATTAGAGATGATGTCCGCGCCGACCTGTTCCGGGTTGTGCAGCTGTATGCCAAATCCCGTACGGATGCCTTGTGCGATCTGCATCGGTTCTTTTCCGGTCAGCATTTTTGCCGCACCGATCAAAAGCGGCGTCAGAGACGGCACCACAGAGGATACAACGCAGTCGTCCAAAAAGGCACCGGAATCCAGTCCCGCATTTTGCGTACCTGAAAACGGATGTGGGATAGCATATAATGAGAGAAATTGGTGTAGGAGCAGATAATATTCCTCCGCAGAGGCCTGACGTGCGGCGAGCTTGAAATATGCCAGCATCTCCCGCGTGGTTTTCGCAAACACACCGCAGGATATACTGGAATTGCCAATGTCAATCGCAAGCAGCATACGCCGCCACCTCCTATCCAATATATACAATGTGCGTTTTGAAAACGTGGACCTTGGCATGGATATGTGTTTAGAAGCAGGGGGACGCATTTGCCATACAGGGTTGCTTCCGATTGGGTACAGCATCGTTTCCCACAGCGCAATACTCAACTATACAAAATGCAAATTTTGTATAGTTGAGGGAACAAAAGCAACCCCCGCGCGCTCGTTGAGAGCCTGTTATAGCTCAGCGGTATACTGCTGGTTATACGCATTCCATAATGCATCCATCATGCGTTATTGTACCATAATGTGTCTCGGAAGTCAAGTGGTGATTTGTAACAAGAAAACCTCTGCATACATGGTACAGAGGCTTTCCTTATGTTGGATTTGGTTTGTCCAGCGCGGCGGGTGTGTTGATACTGCATCAATGGGGTTTCGCGGCAGGCAGATCGTCTGGGGCTGGGCAATTGTGCAATGGACTGTGCAGATATTTCTGTTTGGTCGCCTCACCGCCGCGCAGGTGCCGTTCGGATTTGTTTTTCTCGAAAAGTCTATGTACCTCGGCGGCCAATGCGGGATTCGCCTGCGGCAGCTTTTCGCTTACATCCTTGTGTACCGTCGATTTACTGATTCCAAAACGCGCGGCTGCATCACGAACCGTGCTTTGTTTTTCAATGAGGTACTGCGCCAGCTCCTCACAGCGTTCCTTTTCCGAATACATACGTTTGGATCGTTTCATATTGCCCTCACTACACAGAACACGGATGATTCCGTTTTGCGGTTTTTCCGTTTCAGTATATGAGGACGCGATAAAAATATGAATCGTGCTGTGGGATATGTTACACGATATGCCGTGCTGAATTATACAAAATATTATGTTTGGCTGTAAACGAAGGCGTGTATCCTTATCTTGACTGTATCATTGCAGCGTTCCACTTAGCAGAACTTATCAGAACAAAATCTGGATCCGTTCTTTTTCAATCATGGACGGTCCATTGTGATACCGTTCTGTAATGGGAAGAATGGCAGACTTTTCGGCACCGTTCTGCCACTGGATTGCCATATTCTCGGCTTCTGTCCGTGTGAATGGTCTTCCGTTGCCTGTATCTGGGATGCCAAGGATTACGTTGCCATAATACAGGAGCGATTTTTCCGTATCGTTTTCGAGTCCCTCCGGCTTTTCCGCGTGGACAGTCGGTGTCAGGTGGAAGGAATAGTTCCCTTCCGTAAGCTCCAGGGTGTACACACCTTCTCCGGGCAGATCCGTTTCCACAGATTTCGGTATGTAAATACGCAGAGAAAGCGGAGTTTTGTCGGAACCGGGGAGAATGCGGAGAGACGTTTCACCCGCAAAAGGATAGGTGGTGCGCACCTCTAACCGTTTGTTGCCGATCCGATAGACACCGTTTACCGGATACAGCATTTCTGCATGGCAGTCGTCATGTGTCCGGAATGCGTAACGCTGAACGGAAGCGAGTCCTTCCCCACCGCGCATGGAGCAGCACCAATATGCTTCATATGCGGAACAAGCCAAATATGCGTTGTCTTCTTTTTCAATGGCTCCCGTGCAGGAATCCGTACCGAATCCGCCGTTGTTCCGCTCGGACGCGTACACGCCATTATACAAAATTTTCTGTACATACGGCAGGTATCGCGTGTCTTCGGTAGCATCATACAACTCGGCTGCAAGAATGAACGAGTCGATAATGGCGCACGGTTCGGTCCATTCCGGTCTGCCAAACCAGTTTTTATTGGCGTAATTGGCAGTCATTCCATGATCCACATACAGACGGAAAATCTTCTCAACAAATGCCAGAATCTCTGCATTCGGAGTATGGCGGTACAGGCGCATCAGTCCGCGGCAGGCGGTCAAAGTCGCGTGTGTTTGGGCACGAATCTGTAAAAACGGGATTTTGTAGAAGGTTTCCGTCATTTCCGTGAGCAGATCGCGCAGCTTTGCCACAAGCTCCCGATCCTTGGAATGCGCATCCAGAACGGTGTAGGCGTGGCTTAGTCCATCGAGGGGGATATACGCACAGCCTGTATCGGAGGAAAGGTACCAGTCGCCGACTCTTTTGCCGATGTGCCCGGATGCTTCTCCGTTT
>USGH01000085.1 GCA_900554225.1 uncultured Eubacteriales bacterium
CAGCTGGTGCTCCATCGAAGCCGTCAGGAGGCCGAGCAGAAGGCCATGCTCCTGCTGGAAAAGGTCGGCCTCGCGGATAAGGCGGGCGCGTATCCCTGCAATCTTTCCGGCGGGCAGTGTCAGCGCGTTGCCATAGCGCGTGCGCTGGTACACGAGCCGCGCGTGATACTGGCTGACGAACCGACAGGCGCGCTGGATTCCGAAAATAAAAAAATACTTATGCACCTGCTTTCGGAGATAAACCGCGAGGGCATCACCGTCATAATGGTCACCCATGACATTTCGATACTGTCGGAATGCAATAAAATTTATAATTTAAATGATGGCGAGATAGCTCTTGTAAATGAGACGGCAGATAATGAGATTTAGACTTTTGAAGCTATCTGTGTTGCCGCTGTCATGGTATCGGCTGCCACCACGTAATAGTCCCGGAAGTCAATTTTCCTTACAGGCACAAAATACAAAACGAAAGAGCACCCCAATGGAGTGCTCTTTCGTTGGGGAAACATCACCCGGACGGCGGCAAGCCGCCTATCGGCAGGTCCGGTCCGCTCTTGGAGATCAATGCAAAAAAAGACATCCCGTGGGATGTCTTTTTTGCATTGGAGGCGTCGCCCGGAATCGGACCGGGGAATAAAGGTTTTGCAGACCTCTGCCTTACCGCTTGGCTATGGCGCCGTTACGGGTAGTATTATACTATAAAATCGTCCGATTGTCAAGGGCTTTTCAAAACTTTCCCAAAAAATATTTTTGCCGCCCGGCAGGAGAGCGGACATAGGTACGGATCGGACGGAAAAACGTGCGCATAGACAAAAAGGGAATACAGCTTGCGCGGCAGAACGCATAGAAAGAGACGGCACACCGGAATGTACCGTCTCTTTCTCCATAGGGTCGGTCGTTTTATTTGGCGCAGCGATCGATGTATACGGCTGCCATGGAGGCAAATCCGTGGTTCAGGCTGCACGAGAGCTGGCTGTGTTCCCAGAGTGTTCCGGTCATCTCCGCCATCTGCGTGAAGAAATCGCGGCATTCCGACAGCACCTCGGCGCGGTAGCCATAGTTCACGAGCAGCTCCAGACGCAGATAGTTGCCGACGATGGCGTTCGAGCGATAAACCATCGGATAGACCACCTTGTCGTCGCGCTTCGGCCCGAATTTCGTGAGCATTGTCTCAAACAGCGCGGGATCCGTTTCCCGGGACGCAACGCCGAAGTAGAACGCGTAGTACTGGCACGTCTCGGAGGTGTGACCGGTTTTCTGGAGCTGACCGTCCGCATTCCGGATTGCGTTGTCCTCAAAGAATTCGCCGTTCCAGGACTGTTCGCGGATCACAGCACGCATCTTTGCCGCCCGTTCGCGCAGTGCGTTGTCGCCGTACAGCTCTGCCACAGCATCCAGTGCAGCAGCCCAGATCATGTTCGACGGATAGTTCACGCCCGCGATGAAGTCCTTATCGTTGCAGCGGCTCCATTCGATGAATACCCAGCTTTCCAGATTTTCAAGCAGTCCGTCTGCGTTCACGTAGCGATCGAAAAATTCTACCAGACCGTAGACCTTATCGCGCGACAGGACAGCCATCTCGTTGTCTCCGGTGCGGTTCACGTAATTGCGCAGCTCCAGAAGGTACCACATCGTCCAGTTCGGAATGTAAACGCCATCGTTGTGGTCGGAAGGATAGCACATCGGGATCATTCCGGCGGGCAGGAACGGAGATTGCGGACACATTGCGTAGTTTTCGAGGAAATTCTTTTCGACACGGTTTTCTCCGGTGAACAATGCCTCCGCGCGGGACGAGAAATAACTGTCGCAGAGCCAGCCGGCGCGTTCCCGGGACGGACAGTCGGTCAGCACATCCACGGCATTCTGGGCAAACGTATTTACAGCGGCGGCGACGATCTTATTCAGCTCTGCATCGTGATAGTCGTATTGGAAATGCTTGGCATCCGGATTCTCATAGGAAACCATACCGAAGGCGTGTATTTCCAGATCCCCTGCCGTCGTCACCACATTGGCATACCGTGCCGTGTTGGCTTCCATGGAGAGAAGGTGGTATCTGCCCGGTGCAAGCGTGTACTTCAGCACGTTGCAGCAGGTGTTGCGGAACGGATCGACGGCGGTGTGTCCATCCCGCGCAAAGATCAGCTCATCGAAGAGAATATAGACGACGGACGCCTTTTTCACCGTCACATCGAGGGAGAAAAAGCCGGTGATGGTGCGCGAGAAATCAAAGATCTGGTATGCGGGACCCACAAGAGAGAGCGCGTTTTCGCCCGCCTTTTGATACGTCATGCGGGAGACCTCTTCACCGGCATCCTCCTCCAGCTCTCCTGCCGCATATCCCTTGAACTGCACATCGTCAACGCCGAGATACGAGCGATCCTGCCAGAGCCGCGCATCCGCATCGATCCCAACCCTGCCATGCTCCACGAGGGCGGCGTAGGGGATGGTCTCCAGCGTCGGGTAATGGACATGGCGCGGCAGCAGCTCGTTTGCCGGGACGATCGTTGTCTGTGCGGCAGAGAAGCCCGTGGTATCCCCCTTATAGAGGGCGAGCGGATCCGTGTGCATCCGATAGCTTTCTGTGAACGTTCTCTGCAAGCTGAAACGACGTACCTTCTGGAGCCGGTCGGTGCGCGGATATGCCGTGAAATCCTCTGCGGTGGCGATCACACGGCTGCCGCATAGAATATCCGCCATGAAGAACGGCTTTTCGTCCACCACATAGTACGAGTTGACCTGCGCGGAATGGACATCCACGGCGATCACGACGGTCTCTCCCATCCATTTTGCGAGGGAATAGTGATCGATACGGGAAAATCCGTGCGCTGCTCTTGCAGGGCCGTAGCCGATGAGCGCACCGTTTACAAAGATACGGTACAGGGAGGACGCGGCGAGTTGGATCTCCGGCTTGTCCCCAAGCGTGACGGTTTTCAGAAAGGTTAAGGTTACGTTCTTCTCGCTGTAGAGAGAGCGTACCCATACGGGTGCTGACTGCATTGTAAATACCTCCACGAATGAAATCTTTCCGCGTATATCATAGCAAATCCGGACCGTTTTGTCAAGCTTCCCACACCGGACAAGCGCGGAAAAATCAAAAAACAGACCGCATACGATAGACAATGTGTGCGGCAAAGAGAAAAGACCGACGATTTGTCAGCCTTTTCCTCATTTCGTATTTTATTGATCCGCCAGCAGGATCTCTTCCCACAGATGCTCGTAGTATGTGCGGATCTCCGGGTCGATGTCGTGGAAGTATTCCGTGAATACCCGATCCTCCTCCGCCGGATACAGAATCTCGTTCTGATAGTATTCGTAATCCGGGTTGTTTATGACTGCCGTGTTCGCGGAGGCGTAGCAGATGTATTCCGCGTTCGCCAGTGCCACCTCAGGCTCTAAAAGGAAGTTGATGTACAGCATTGCCGCGTCGTAATTCTGCGCGCCTGTCGGGACACATACGGAGTCCACGAAGATGTTCGTGCCTTCCTTCGGATAGACAAACGCAAGATCCTCATTCTCCGCCTGCATCGTCAGGAAATCGCCCGCGTAGTACGGTGCGATCGCCGCGTTTGCCGATTCCATTTTGTTGAATACCTCATCCATGACGCGCGCCTGGAGAACCGCGTTTTGCTCCTTCAGCTTTTCCGCAGCACGATCCCAATCCGCTTTGTCCGTCGTGTTTACGTCAATGCCGAGCAGGAACTGTGCAATCGCAAAGGCGTCACGCGGGTTGTTGAACGTCAGAATATCGTCCGTGTAGGTCGGATCCCACATGATCGACCAGCTGTCCGGCGTACCCGAAACCATCGTTGTGTTGTAGATGAGCCCCACCATGCCCACATTGTACGGCACGCTGTACTCGTTTGTTGGATCAAAATACAGATCCTTATATTCGTCCGCTACGTAGTGGTAGTTGTCGATTTTGGAGAAATCCAGCTTCTGGAGCATATTCTCGCTCGCCAGCCGCTCGATCATGTAGTCGGACGGGATGATGATGTCGTAGGAGACCGCACCCGACTTCAGCTTCGCGTACATGGCCTCGTTCGACTCGTAATTCATGTAGTTTACCGTGATTCCAGTCAATGCTTCAAATGCCGCATTCACGTCCAGAGAGCCTTCGCTGCCATCCGAAATGTATTCGCCCCAGTTGAAAACATTCAGAACCGTACCTTCGTAATCACGCGTGTAGGTTCCCACCGGATTGGAGATCTCGTTGACCCTTTGTGCACCGCAGCCGGAGAAAGGTATGGCGCAAATCAGCAGAGCAAGCAATACGGTAAGATTTTTTTTCAATGTGGTTTACCTCCGTTAATTGGATAAAATGATTTTTTTTACAGAATTATAATGTAAAATTGTGCTACGACTTTTGTTCCCAACGATTATCGATAGGGATTGAAAATAAGATGATTCTCAGTCCTTGCCCATCCGTGCGCGTTCCTGGCGGATCTGGGTGATGTTGACAATGAGAAGCATCACGAGAACGGTGATGAAGATCAGGGTCGAGAGCGCGTACATATCCGGCTTGACGGTCTTTTTCGTCATCGCGAAGATCTTGAGAGGCAGCGTCTGGAAGTCCGAGCCGGTCGTGTAGTAGCTGATCACAAAGTCGTCCAGAGAAAGCGTGAACGACATTAAGAAGCCGGAGAGCACACCGGGCAGCACCGAGGGCAGGATCACGTTGAAGAACGCTTTGAGCGGCGGACATCCAAGATCCTGTGCCGCCTCCGACAGGTGCGGATCCGTCTGGTTGAGCTTCGGCAGAACGTTTAGGATCACGTAGGGAAGGTTGAATGTCACATGTGCAATGAGCAGCGTCCAGAAGCTCAGAGAGCTGTTCGCCCCGATGAGCCGTCCGATGAATACAAAGAGCAGCATCAGGGATACACCCGTTACAATGTCCGGATTCATCATCGGAATGTTCGTCACCGTTTTTAACGTCGTTTTCCAGCCGCGCGAGCGGAGATAGTACATATATACCGCGGCGGCCGTTCCCATCACCGTAGCGATCACCGCAGATGCCGTCGCGAGAATCAGCGTGTTTTCCAGCGCGTTCATCGTGTCCCGGGAGGCGAATAGCTCATTGTACCATTTCAGGGAAAAGCCCGTGAATACCGACGTGCTGCGTCCTTCATTGAAGGAGAAAAATACCATCACCAGAAGCGGCGCGTAGAGCACAATATAGATCAGCGCCATAAAGAGGTTGCCAAGAAATTTTTTCATCACCAATCCCCCTTATATAATGATGTCCTCGTCGCCCGCGAATCGATTCACAATGATCATGCTCACCAGTATGACCACCATCAGGATCAGCGAAAGCGACGCGCCTAAGTTGTAGTTGTACGAGGTCTGGATCTGCCGTTCGATCGCGTCGCCGATCAGCATGATCTTGCCGCCGCCCAGCTTCTGTGAAATGTAAAACGTGCTGACGGAGGGAACAAAGACCATCGTGAAGCCCGAGATCACGCCCGGCATACTCAGCGGCAGGATCACCCGGCGCAGCTTCGAAAGACTGTTGGAACCGAGATCCTCCGCGGATTCGAGAAGACTCTTGTCGATCTTCGACATTACCGTGTAGATCGGGATGATCATGTATGGGATGTAGTTGTAGATCATGCCGAAAATGACAGCCCCCGGCGTTCCGACCATTTTCAGCGGCTCGATCCCGAAGGTCGCCAGAATGTTGTTGATCACGCCGTTGCGTTCGAGAATGTTCATCCACGAATAGGTCCGAATGAGCAGATTCATCCACATCGGCAGCATCACGAGCATCATCATGATCCGCTGCGCCGCCATGCCTTTTCGACTCATCAGATACGCAAACGGATACGAGATCACAAGTGTGATCACCGTCGCGATGAAGGAGTATTCAAACGAAATCAGGAATATATCCCGGTATTCTGCCAGCTGCCGGATGTTTTGCAGCGTGAAATTGCCGTCTGCGTCCGTGAAAGCGTATCCGACCACGATTGCAAGCGGAATGAGAATGAACAGGAGAGCCCACAGAATGTACGGCGCGCCCGCGATTCTTTGCGCAAGTGTACGTTTTTTCATCGAAACCGTCCCCCTCACTCATCCTCTTCGTCGTCGATGACGTTGAGGGTGTCGATTTCGTCGCTGTAGGAGCTGTAGTCGCCGTATTTGCCGGAGTACTTCGACTTCTTCATGACGTGGATCGCGTCCGGCTCTATGTAGAGTCCCACATCCTCGCCTTCCTTATGCTCGTCCGTCGTCTGGATCATCCATTTGAAGCCGCCGATGTCCACAATGATCTCAAAGTGTACGCCCAGAAATGTCACGGAGGTCACTACCCCGCGCAGCATTCCGTCCTCCGGCTTTACGATATCCACATCCTCCGGGCGCACCACAATGTCCACATCCTCATTTGGAGCGAATCCTGCGTCCACACAGGTGAATGTTTTCCCGGAGAAGCACGCCACATAGTCCGATTTCATCACGCCGTCGAGAATGTTCGATTCGCCGATGAAGTCCGCGACAAAGGCGTTCTGCGGTTCGTTGTAAATATCGATGGGCGTACCGATCTGCTGCACCTTGCCCTCGTTCATCACCACCACGGTATCCGACATTGAGAGAGCCTCCTCCTGGTCGTGCGTGACAAAAACGAACGTGATGCCGAGCTGCTTCTGGATGTTCTTCAGCTCCTGCTGCATATCCTTGCGCAGCTTCAGATCCAGTGCGGCAAGCGGTTCATCGAGAAGCAGCACCTTCGGCTTGAGCACCAGGGCGCGCGCGATGGCAACCCGCTGCTGTTGACCGCCCGAAAGGCGCGATACGTTCCGCTTTTCAAATCCCTGTAGATTCACAAGACGGAGCATTTCGGTCACCTGCTCGCGGATCTGCTTTTCCGGTACCTTGCGCACCCGGAGACCATACGCGATGTTTTCGTATACGTTGTAGTGCGGAAACAGGGCATAACGCTGAAAAATGGTGTTGACCTCCCGTTTGTACGGCGGCACACCATTCATGCTTTTGCCGTCAAAAAACACTTCGCCGCTGTCCGGTTCGAGAAAGCCCGCGATCAGTCGGAGGGTCGTCGTTTTGCCGCAGCCGGAGGAACCCAGCAGCGTGACAAATTCGCCGTCCCGGATCGACAGATTCAAGTCGTCCAGCACCTTCTCGCCATCGAATTCGACGGAGATATTTTTGAGCGCAATAATTGTTTTGTTTTCCATTTTTTGCATCCCCCTTTGCGGCCAAAGACCACGTATAGCCGTATTACAGCTCTGCGCGAACCACAACCGGGCTATAACCGCAACTCCCGCAAAGAGTGTGTTACAAAACGGATCGGTAGCTTTGCCCGTGTGCGTACCGGATGGCGGCACGCCGAGGACCCGTTTGCAGCTACGGTTTCACAGGACAATCCACCGCGCCAAGGTATGAGGGTTGGCGGCATTGTCCCCGGCTCTCGTACCGGACTCGGAAAAGAGGAGCCGGCGCGAAAACTGCCTGGTGTGAACATCAAATATTCTTTTCAGAAAACGGAGAGAAATCTCCGGCTCCGGCGCGCTTTATGCTTTACGGGAGCCGGGTACTGACCGCCCGAATCCCTCGTATATTTTAGTACGCGCCGTATGATGTTTTGGGATTCCGCCAGTTCCTTTGCGAGAGGCGGAAACGTCAGCACAGATGCAAAAACCGTGCAAATACTATGATACTGTTTTTTTGCCGAAAAGTCAATACATATGGCGAATTTCCCCGGTGTATGATTCAACGATTTATAAGGGGATAGATAGGGGAAATGTGTGGATTATGACAAGGATGGTCAGAGTGGGTGCAGATATAGAAAAGGAGCCGGAAAAAACGGCTCCTTTGGGGAGAAAAATGGCAGTTAATGGATGTCGGACAAGACGATATCGGCTTCGGCGATCTGGGCGTTTACTGCTTCATCATTTACGACGTTGAGCTCATTTTCACCTTCGATTTCTTCGCCAGCAAGGTCGGCTTTTATACGATATACGCTGGATTCATCAAAATCAAATTTATCCCGTGCCTTATTTTCCTCTTCCCTGTAATATTCTTCGGTTTTCTTATATGGGTTCTTTGTGTCGGGTACTTCGCTTTGCTTTAATACAAGCTTGACTTTACACATATTATAAAGCAGTCCAACAAGAAGAATCGTATTTTGCGTGGCAAGTCGTTCTTCATTTGTGAAATCATACCAGTCGCACCGGTTGTCTGTATGTACTGCATTTGCGATGATCTGATAGCATTCATTGTATTTGTAATTTACACGTTTTAAAGCTTCGGCGAATTGATTTGCGCTGTCTTTCAGGTTGTTGAGATATTCGCAGATCATATCGATTTTCATTTCTGCTTTTACCATCTCTTTTTTTGCATTTTCTGCTTTTTCAGAGAGTAACGCACCAGAAACGCCAAATATGATACCGCCAACCAAGAGCCCAGCTCCACCCATCAAACCGCCTAAAACGATTTTTCCAAGCGCCATGCCTCCGCCGCCTGCAGCCAGTGCTCCACCACCTAATGTTGCTAAAAGAGCGTTTGTGGCAGCAGCTCCATGCAAGCCGAAGATCGCGGCTCCAGTTGAGGCAGTTCCGAAAGTAGTGATGAGAGCCGTAGTGGCTCCAGCTGCTGCAAAGCCACCGGCAGTGCCAGCTGCTGCCGAACTTAGTCCTCCCAAGACTACACCTGCACCAACGGACACGGCATGGAGCTCCTCAGGATCATAGGTAGGAAGTGTGACGCCATTTTTTTCATAAGGTTTGAAATAGGGGCGATTTTTGATTCTTTCGATTGTGTCGGAGAAAGTGTCAAAGCTATTCAGGATCGTAAGCTCAAGTTTGCCAAGATTGTCCATGGCTTCCTGCGTGCCTTTTTCCGTAGCCTCAAATCGTTCGACATTTTTTTCATGGCGGGAATTTGCATATTTTACTGTATCATTCGCATCTTTCGTGAGGGAAATGCCAGCAATTCCCGATAATGCGCCTACTCCTCCCGCAGCAACAGCTAAAGCTCCCAAAATAAATGGTAACGGCATAATTTTACTCCTCCATTTTCTGTAATTCTTCACAGGCGGCAAGATTCCGTCTGTAGTAGTCTTCTTTTGTTATCTGCTTGGCAAAAAACATCTCATAGCACAGATCCACACGGCACAGGAGCGGGCGCGTTTCATAAATAGAGCACAGGTTTCCGGACAGGTATCGGCACACACCGTCACCTCGATCCAAGGCTACGTAGAGCGGGGAACGATCGACATGGCGGCAACACGCACCGCATTTTTTGCAGGGAAACATCACCCGAACACCAGCGGCGGACCATTCCTGTCAGCCATAAATGTATCAAAATCTCCCTGCCACGGTTTTTCCATTTTCAACCTGTCATAGATATCGAGCAGACATGTGTTGAGCTGCTGTGGTGTTTCCGCTTTGTCCAGAGTGGCAACCAACGCGTTATATTCTTCTGTCTCCCGGTGGAATGCGTCTATGTCGATTCTTTCCAGCTCATGCAGATAGGTGAGCAGCGCCTCGTTGATCCGTTTGTACGCGTTGATCACACGCTGAATGGAAATGGGAATCTTGATCCGCAGACATATCTCTTTGAGAACCATCATAAGCAGTTTTCCCCATGCGACGAGATTGAGCCGCATGACGAATGCAAGAACTTCGCCGCCGGAGCGGATCGCTGCGTCCACACCATCGATAAGGCAGAGTGTGCCATAGCCAACGATGAGCATTACACGTAAATCCGGGTGGGACGCGGTGGGGATGCATTCCCTAATTGGTCTATTATATTGGAAATGGCGGCGCAGACTCCAGACAAGACGGATGGAAAGGTCTG
>USGH01000086.1 GCA_900554225.1 uncultured Eubacteriales bacterium
TTCTTTCTCTTGTCACGGCATGCCTTGCATCTCTGGGGCTCGTTCTGGAAGCCTTTTTCTGCGTAGAATTCCTGCTCACCGGCGGTGAAAACGAATTCGTTACCGCATTCCTTGCACGTTAAGGTCTTGTCCTCGTACATCTCTTTTTCCTCGTTTCCTGTGGATGAAAATTTCTGCCCTCGACGGATTCGCACCGTCACCTTTGAAAACAACGCTCTACCGTTAAGCTATTCGGGCTTTTATATAGAATCAAGCGAAAAACACGCCTGGTCCATTCGTGTGTGAAGAAAACGTTCCTCCCATGAAAAGGCGGGGATAGCGTCTCTTCATTTTTTCGCAAGCATTCCCTTAATCTTTGTTTTGCTTCTGTAGATCGCGTTGCTGACGGATTTTTCGCTTCTGCCAACATCTTCGGATATCTCTCGCGGAGGCTTGCCGGTAATATATAGTGCAAAAACAGTATACTCAAAAGGAGACAGGATCGTGCGGAATCTGCGCAGCGCGTCCTCCGGAATGGAATCCTCGGCATGATCCGAGTCCGTTTCCGATGCGGTCGCCCTCTGGCGTTCCCATTTGCGCTTTTCCCGTTCTACACGGCGCAGCGCAGTGATCATGGCATTACGGATACAGATCTTCGCGTACAGGCCGAACGTGACGTTCTTTCCTTTCTGCGGATCGTCCGGATCATAACGCATAGCAGCCTTGTACAGAGCCATAGACGCATCCTGCCGCAGCTCCTCAAAGCCGATGCCGCCGGGTCCGATCGTTGTATCCGTCACGCCCATAGATGGTGCAAAATGGCGGATCATGCTCTCGATAAGCGGTGCGTACATACGGCACAGAGCGGCAAATGCTTCCATATCTCCGGTTTGAATGGCCGCGATCAGCTCTCTTGCGTCATCCGTTGCGGGATCGGATGCTTTCGCACCATGCTTTGACGTATCGTTCCGTTTCACAGCAGATCGTAATCCTCGCGCATTCCTGTGTGGCAGCAAATCGCTCCAGCGGTATGACAGCAAGCATCATAGACCGGATTCCGCGTTTGTTTCCGCCACTACTTTAATTATATCATGAAATGCGCATTTGTCAATAGTATCGTTAAATTTTTTTCATAAAATTATGAGACTGCCGCAAATCCCCTTGTGCATATTCTACACATTTAGTGGGCGGCATCTCGAAGATTGCAAGGGATATACGGTGCATACCGGCGGAAAAATGACTATATTTGTCGCTATGATGCGTTTTTCGATCCATTCATCGGAAGCTTTCACGGGCGCAAAATGCACCGCATCATCCGGTCGCACCATCGCATAGTCAATTCTCGAACAGGTAGTTGACGTTTCCGGTGACCAGTGCCGTGATTCCGCGCAGCACCACATCCGGCTTGTCTTCGAAATTCATCTGCATCCGCCGCAGCTGATTGAAGGTATCGGCGCGCAGGGACAGCTTCATGGCAAGTCCGTCCTTATCCTTGATCGAGCAGTGGAAAATAAAGCCCTCGCCATCCCGTTCGCAGGATTGATCCATCACGGCTCCCCGCTTTTCCAGGGACAGATGGCGCATGGCACTGATGTAGCTCTTCTCGCGGACAGCGGCTCCGAGCAGATCCTCCGACAGACCTTCCGCCACAATTTTCCCCTTGCGGGTAACGCTGTAGAGGATTCCGTCGTCGTCCGGATGAAATACGTTCGGATCAATTACCTCACCGTCCTCGCGTTTTCCCTCGATCAGCTCGTTCTCCATCAGATGCTGGAAGCATTCGACGAAATTGAAGTAATCGACCAGGCCATCGCGGATGATGATGGTGCCGATGTCGGTGTAATTCAGGGGATACCCGATTTTATCGAGCAAATATAAAATGAAAACCTTAACCTGATCCGGTTCTCGCAGTAGCTCAGCCACAGTAGATAACCCTTCCGTTCTCCAAAATTACAGCTCCCGCACCGGATCACCGGTCGGGAAAGAGGCGCGCAAATCGAACGATACGCCGCCAGACGCAAAAAACTACAAATTTCGTCGATGGAATTCCATGAAAAAGGGCTGTTTCGTGAGATATGGCTCCTCGAAACAGCCCCGATTCACGGTTTATCCATACGCCGGATTTGCTATATGTCCGCACGGCTCCGAGGTCAGAGCCGCCGGGGGAATGTCGGCGCGCCGATTACTGTGCAGCTGCCGTATCCGCAGATGCCGTGCTGTCAGCCGCAGCGGTATCGGTAGCCGCCTTGTAGGTCATGTAGTCGTTGAGCTTGACATCGTTAAAGGATTGCGTACCATAGTAGTCGGTCTTGATGCCGGAGATCTCATCGGAGAACAGATATGCGTCCTGCAAGAAGAAGAGCGGGCATACGGGCATATCGGTAAGAAGCTGCTCTTCCGCCTGATGGAGGATCGCTGCTCTTTCGGCTCTGTCGTAGGTGGTGTTCGCCTGGTCGATGAGCGCGTCATACGCTTCGCTTGCGTAACCGGATACGTTGCCGTAGAGATCATAGGTTTCGGAATTCATGTCCACACCGTTGCCGGAATATGCGGCGGAGAACGGTGCAAGCGCGGAGAAGGCGTCAGGGGAGAACATCATCATATCGTAAGCGATGACATCGAAATCCCCAGCCTCAAAAGCATCCTGGAACAGATCGTCCTGGCAGTCGTTGGAGTTCTTCTTCGTACCCATGACTTCCACATCAACGTTGAAGCCGAGTCCGGACCAAACGCCCTTTACGTACTCTGCCACAGCGATATCCACTTCGTCGTTTCTGACCTTGATGGTGAAGGAGCCATTGGTCACGCCGGCGGAGGACAGGAGAGACTGCGCTTTGGAAACATCCGCAGAGGTGGAAATCACGCTGCCGCCCACTTCGCGGAACTGTGCCTTGGAATCTGCGTCGTATACCTTATACGGAATGAAACCGTTCGCTGCCTTGGCAAAGGTAACGATATTCGCGATGGCCTCACGGTCGAGGGCGAGGGACAATGCCTGACGGACCTCCGCCTTCTGGAAGAGAGAATTCTGCGTATTGAACATATAGGTGTGGGTACCCATCATGTCGGTGATAACCGCAGAATCCGCATAGGCAACGCGCTGATCGAGAGCGATCTCCCCGTCAAAGAAGATACCGCCGGAGGTCAGAGCGGAAAGCTGTGCCGCTGCGTCGCCGGTCGTGTAGGTGTTCCACAGACGATACGGGATAACGTACTTGTCGAGAGCCTCTTCCTTATCGGGATTGAGATAGTAGTAGGAAGAGCGTTCGAGCTTGATCTCGGAGCCGGAAACCATGGACTTCGGGATGAACGGACCGTTTGTAATGATGGACGTGGTTTTTCTCGCCCAGGTTTCACCATAACGGGTGATGACATCCTCACGAAGGGGAACGAGTGCGATGGACGCCATCTTTTCAAAGAAGTTATCGAGATCGACCTTGGATTCAAACTCGATGCTGAGCGTATAGGTATCCACAGCGGCGATGCCCACGTCGTCGATGGATGCGTCGCCCATCTTGGCAGCCTTGGCATTCTTGATGTCGTACAGAAGAGACGCGCCCTCATGCTTCTGATCGGGATCGAGAAGCCGCTTCCAGGAGTAGACGAAGTCGCCTGCCTGCACGGTTCTGCCGTCGCTCCAGCGGGTGAGCTTGAGGTCTATGATGATGGAGAACGTCTTGCCGTCGTCCTTATCGATTCTGTAATTCTTCATCAGGGCTTTTTCCCACTTGCCCTTCTCGTTGATGCTGGTCAGTCCTTCAAACATGAGCCGCATATACTTGAGCTGGGCAGCGTCGGTAATGGTAAGCTGGGGGTCGAAGTCAAAAACTTCCGTAGTCAGGTACATATCAATGATTGCACCCTTGTCGTCTTCTTCCAGGGTCGTGCAGCTTGCCATCATGGGGACGAGCATCAGCACAGCCAGAAGCAGGGACAGCACCTTTTTTTTCATGGTTTTGTAAATCCTCCTCGAACTACTCTCTCTTTGGAAATAATGCGTACAAAGGGTACGATTATTCTCACTCACCACATTATAACACGGAATTGTCAAAATAGCAACACGTTCTTTTGGGGTATTCACAAGTTTCATCTATTTGCACAATTCCAAGCGGATTTTTTGTGCAACATTTACATCAACTCGTGCGTGAAATCGGACCGATCTGCCCCCAGATCCGGATTTTTTCCCCGCAAAACCGTTTTTTCCACCACACAGCGTATGAACATACGTTTTTTCGGGCAGACTATATGTACATTTTCCACCGTCCGGAGGTACCCGCAATGCTGCACCGCCATCCAACCGCAAGTGCTCTCGCCATGGAGCATTTCGGCTTTTCCGCGCCTGTAGACACAGAGCCTTGCACGGAAACGGACTTCCACGGCTTATCCTGCCGCAGCCAGCACACACCGTTTGGCTCCTATATGACCCTGTGTACCGGCGACTGCACACTCTGGACCGGACGGCTCCGGCACACCATTCTCGAGGGGATCGCCGCAATGCTCTGTCGTATCGCACCGGCGCGGGATGGATGCACCCTGCTCTGCGGGATCGGCAACCGGGATCTCACCGCGGACGCACTCGGTCCCCTGGTCTGCAGCAATCTGTCGTCCGCCCTCTCCTCCACCCGGATGTGTCTTCTCGTCCCGGACGTGACGGCGAAAACCGGGCTCCCCACCGTCTCCCTTGTCCGTGCCGCCGCCGAGATCTGTCACGCCAAACAGATCATCGCCGTGGATGCGTTGTCGGCAAAATCACGTGAAACGCTCGGACAGGTGATCCAGTTTTCCGGCGACGCGATCACACCGGGCAGCGGAACCGGCATTGTCACCGAGGAGATTAGCCGCCGCACCATGCCGTGTCCCGTATGCACCATCGGCGTACCGACCGTGATCCGTGCCTCCGTGCTGTGCGGGACCCTCCCGGAACAGGAGGAGCTGCTTGTAACAGCGGGCAGCGTGGACCATATGGTAAAGCGGTATGCACAGGTGCTCGCAGGCGGGATCCTGCGGTATATGCTGCATGGATGATTTCCGGGAATTTCCGGAATGCCGCAAAGACAAACGGCATATAGTGGGCTACAGAATGCTCCAATCCCATGCGAAAGGATGTACAAGCCATGGAACACACCGATATGCCTGCCAGAACGGAACAAAAAGCACCCCCCATCCAGCCGCATCACGCCACGGATATTCCTCGCCTCTTGCCATCTGCTCTGCCGCCGGAGGACGATATGCCGGATCCGCCCGTATCGACGCTCCAGCCGCCTGCCGACACAGACCGCCCGGAGACCTCAACCGCTGCGGATACCCCTTTCAAGCTGGAAGAAGCCCCTGCCCCTACTCTGCCGGATACGCCGTCCGGACAGCCTGCGGAAATGTACGTCTCCCCACGTGGTCTGCGGATGCTGCCGATTCTGTCGTTCTGTCTGCGTGTACTCTGTCTCCTCCTCTGTATCTGCGGCGCGGCGGTCTATGCGCTGACTGTGTATTTTCGCGGCACCTCGCTCCTGTCCGGTGGGATCGGCCGGCTCGTTCTCGGAGAGATTGCAGGCGGCGGAGACATGGTGACGGTACAGACGCTTGCGCAAAGTCCGGCACAGCTTCCGGATACCGCACTGCCGCCGCTTACCACAGTAGTCCCGGTCCCTGCCAATGAAGCGGAAAGCGGCACACCGTCCTACAATGCCGCAGGCGAAAATCGGCTCTGTGAGGATCTTTCATCCCGTGCCGCAGACGGTCTCGGTCTGATCAACGAAACGCCGTACACTCCCTCTCTGTCTGCGCTGGCAGAGAGCGCGTTACCAATCCGCTCCCTTGCCAATCTCCAGGCAATCTACGGAGAGGACGCGCCGCTTTGTCTGATCCTGCACACACACGGCACCGAGGGGTATATCGATTCCGCTGCCGCCGGGTACCATACCGCAGACGCGGAGAACAGTGTGATCCGGCTCGGCGCGGCATTGTCCGATATTCTGAATGCCAACGGGATTCCGACCATCCACTGCGAAACCGCCTTTGACGCGAACCGCTTCGACAGCGCGTATTACAATGCCTCTCTCTACATCCGGGAAATGCTTACCGCCCATCCGTCGATCCAGTACATATTCGACATCCATCGGGACGCGATCGAATGGACAGGCGACAGCGGAAACGTATATGGCGTGGCACCCTATGCCGAGATCGACGGTCTGGGCACGGCGCAGCTGATGTTCGTTGTCGGCACGGATCACGGCGGCAGCGGACATACGGGCTGGCAGGACAATCTGACCCTTGCGGTACACTTGCAGCGGCGGCTCCACGGAACGTATCCTGCATTATGCCGGGACATCAATCTGCGCTCCGCAAGCTTCAATGAGCAGTACACAAAAGGCTCCCTGCTGATCGAGGTGGGTGCCGCGTCCTCTGCCCTGGAGGAAGCTCTGCGCGCGGTCCGGTATCTGGCGGAGGCGATGACGGCGGTGATCCGTGGGAAATGAGTTCTTCCCGTTCATGCCCCGAAGATCGCCGCGCTGACCTCCGCGAGGGACGGGAACAGGAGATCCGGCTTGTCCGCATCGCCGGCAGATTCCACATCTTCTTTTTTGGTTTCCCCGGTCAGCACGAGAACGGAGAGCATACCGTGCCGTCTGCCGGTCGCAATGTCGGTATACAAACGGTCTCCGAAGATGCACATATCCGCGCGGGAAAGGCCGGTCAGCTCCTCCATCATCGCGACGGTCTCGGGATACGGCTTGCCGAAATAGATTGGAGACACGCCTGTGGATGCCGTGACACACGCCGCGATCGCTCCGCTGTCGGGGATGAAGCCGGTCTCTGTCGGACAGTTGAAATCGGGATGCGTACAGAGATATTCCGCGCCGCCACGGATGAAATCGCATGCCACGGTCAGCTTTTCGTAGGTCAGCGTGGTGTCGAAGCTCGTGACCACAATGTCCGCGCGCTCCGCCGTGGTTTTGCCGTCCCGATCACAGATCAGTCGGACACCGGCACGGGAAAACTGCTCCCAGAGCTGCGGCGTACCGAGGAGATAGACCGATTTATCCGCGCGCATCCGGGTGAGAAAGGCAGCGGTCACATCCCCGGAGGTGCAGATTTCCCCCTCTCGCGGCGCAAAGCCGAGTTTTTGGAGCTTCTCCACATAAAATACGGGGTCATGCGAGGCGTTGTTTGTGAAGAACAGGATCCGTCTGCCGTCATCGCGCAGTTTTTTGATAAAGTCGATGGCAAACGGAAACGGTTTGCCACCCAAATAGATGGTGCCGTCCATATCGAAAATGTACAGTTTTTTCTCGCGCAGGGCGGCAAGGGCACCTTCGGAATTGGTCATGGAGATTGTCCTCTTTTCGTGATTTCATCATTCCACGGTTGCATTACCGCGGATTCTGTGGTATAATACGGTCAATATCTCCACAGAGTGAAAGGACTCACCATGCAGAAACAGATCGTCATCGGTATCGACGTCGGCGGAAGCACCACCAAGATCGTCGGTTTTCATAAAGTCACCCACGCGCTCATTGAACCACTGTTCGTCCGGGCCACGGATCCCATCACCTCTGCTTACGGCGCGTTCGGCAAGTTTCTCGTCGTCAATCATCTGACCTTAGGCGACATTGCCAAGGTCATGATCACCGGGGTCGGCTCGTCCTATCTGACCGATTCCCTGTATGACCTGCCGTTTGGGCGGATCGAGGAATTTCGTGCCATCGGTCTGGGTGGGCTGTATCTGTCCGGTCTCACAGAAGGCATCATCGCAAGCTGCGGCACCGGCACGGCACTGGTATACGCCAAATCGGGTGAAGCACCGCTGTATCTCGGCGGTACGGGTGTGGGCGGCGGTACCCTGCTCGGATTGTCGAAACGGCTCCTCGGCATGGACAATATCGCCCACATCGTAGAGCTGGCATCGGAGGGGGATCTCTCGCACGTGGACTTAAAAATAAACGACATCACCAAGCACGACATTGTCCCCGGCTTCTCCGACACCATGACCGCCTCCAATTTTGGCAACGTCAGCGACATCGCGACCCGGGGTGACATCGCCCTCGCCCTCATCAATATGGTATTTGAGACCATCGGCATGGTCAGCATCTTCGCCGCCCGCAACTATGGCATCCGCGACGTGGTGCTGACGGGAAATCTGTCGAGTGTCCCGCAGGCGGAAGAAATATTCGGCACCCTGAACCGGATGTTCGATATGCGCTTCACGATCCCGCAGAATTCCCGTTTCGGAACCGTCATCGGCGCGGCACTTGCCGGTATGTGAGCACGCAACCCAATCGATAAAAGAAAGGCGGACTACGCATGGCAGTCCCCTTTTTTCTTTGTGCAAAGGCTCCCCCGCATCCGTCGGTTTTTGCGCCGATACACCCGAAGCTATGGTTTCCCGCACAAATACAACCTGTGATCTGAGTCACCCCAATTTCTCCATTGCCGTCCGCCGTATCCGCTCTGTCACCGCCGCAGGCGTATCGTTTGCCAGGAGAAAGGCAAGCCGAGTATCGCTCACGGCAACCGGACAGGGCGGGATCCTCTCTGCCGCAAGCAGCTCATAAAAGGGCAGGACGGCGCGGTGCAGGTGAAAGCCGGTCATCTCCCAGAGCGTATGGGTACCGGGTTCCTCGTGGATCAGCCGGATCGTATCGCCGCAGGTGGAAGTAAATATCGCCTGCTCTGCGTTCCACGGCGGGAGGACGGATCCCCCCTCTGCCGATTCCTTCTGTACGCTTTCCCTGCCCTGCTGCGCGATCCGATACGTGCCGCAGCGCATGAGGGATGTTATCGTATACCGCTTGTCTGTCATGGCGCACCTCCGTTGTCGCAGAGGTCTGGACTTTATCGCACGTGCGGCAAATGGAATGTGCGGAGATTGCCCCATTTGCTGTTACTCTGTCGCACATCGCAGTATTTCCCGGACCAACAGACCGCAGCTGTGTGCCGTGCGGATGCTTACAGGAAACGATATGCCGCAGTCGGTTCGCCGAGCGTTTCCGTGATCTCCTGCCATACGCTTCCCGTGACAGGCTCCGTGATATATGCGTCCGTGGTACCGGGTACTCTTTCCGCCGCGACAAAATGGGTCAGTGCGTCAAATTTGTCCCCGGCAAACCGCACATACCGTCTGCCTGGGAGCGCATCCACCGCCAATGCCGCAGTCTCCGCGCGCGTAAACACCGGGATCGTCTCCCCCGCCATTGCACCGGAGAGAATCCCGCATACATCCGCCATGACCGCCGCCGCTGTGGGAAGCCGTCCCGCGCCTCTGCCATAATACAGTATATCGCCGAGGGCTGTTGTTGTGACACGGATGCCATTGAATACGTCGTGGATGTGCGCAAGGATATCCGTCTCCGGCACGAAACGCGGGCAGACCGACAGTGCCGTGCCGTCCGGTGTCACTGTCATCTGTGCGATGTATTTCACCGCAGCTCCCACCGTCTGTGCGTCCGCAATGTCTCTTGCCGATACGGTGCGCATGGTCTCCGTCTGCACGTCCGCCGTCCGGTACAGCGTTCCGGTGGCAAGCGCGGTCAGAATGAGGATCTTGCGCATTCCATCGAGTCCGTCCACGTCCGCCGCGGGATTTGCCTCCGCGTATCCGAGCTTTTTCGCATCCTCGATGATCTCGTCATAGCTCTTGCCCTCGTTTTTCATCCGTGTCAGGACGTAGTTTGTCGTCCCGTTGACGATTCCGGAAATCGCCGTGATCCGTTCCGCCGCGAGAGAGGTCAGCATGGAGCGAATCTCCGGAATGCCGCCGCCGACACTCGCTTCAAACGCATAGTCTACGACGGATTAT
>USGH01000087.1 GCA_900554225.1 uncultured Eubacteriales bacterium
GTTTGTGTAGTACCGCCGCGCATCGTCCACGCACTCGGTCATAAACGGTACTTCATCCGCGAAGATATTTCCGCCGAGCGCACCGAATGTACCGAACGCGTCTGCGGAGAACAGCACCTTTTCCGTCGTTTCATACGTCACCATGACCTCCGGCCAGTGAACCATCGGAGCCATCACAAACGTGAAGCGATGGGAGCCTGTGTCGAGGGTATCGCCCTCCTTGACGAGCTGCGTGTGCAGGGAAGCGGCGAAATCGGTGCCGAAAAACTGCTCGATCATGGTGCGCGTTTTGGCATTGCAGACGACGGTCGCTTCCGGATGGAGACGAACGACCTCGGCAAGGGTTGCGGCGTGATCCGGCTCCATGTGGTTGACGATGACGAAATCCAGCGGTCTGTCGGCGAGAAGATGGTCTAAATTTTCAAAAAACACCTCGGAAACGGCGCGATCCACGGTATCCAGAAGAACGGTCCTGGCACCGGTCACGAGATACGCGTTGTAGGATACGCCGCGCGGGATCGGATATACGTTCTCAAACAGCGCAAGCCGTCTGTCGTTGCCGCCGATCCAGAAAATGTCGTGTGTCACGGGGATGCAGTTGTGCATGAAATACCTCCTGTAATTCCTACTTGCTTTGTTGGTATTATTGTAGCATACGCACTGCGGATTGTCAAGGGGGAAACGGAAGTTTGCCGGAGGGATTTTCCATACCCGGTTTTGGATCCGTTTGCCGGCAGGACTGGCGCACCTTCTAAAGAAAGGCGTATGCGGTGTCTGGGGGCAGGGAAGGAAAAATAGAAATGGATACGTACAATATCGGCAGTATTCCGAATCTCTATGCAGTGCGGGAAGCCAAAAAGAAATGCATATGGCATAGGACGCTTTGCGCGTTTTGCGGGAATACGGGCGAAAAGCAGCCGCTCTGTGCCGTCATCCCGGTATTGGCGCGTTTTTTTAGCCAGAATACTTGAAAATCCCTGTCGGGTGTGCTATAATGAAATAGAACAAAATGTCGAATTGTGGGAAACGCAGCATACGCCTCCCCATGAAAGTGGTCAGCGCGCGGTAGGAACGGATAATCCGCAGAAAATGCCGCATCCCAGGCGAGCCTTCGCATCTGTATCCCCGTCCCCAAGAAAGGATTTTTATATGAAGCAAATTGAAACATGGCAGAGACCGAAAACCTCCAGAGTCTATCTGCATCCGTATGGTTCCGAACGACTGGTCATGATCCAGCCCGACATGAAAATCGTCGATCTTGATCTGCGCTATAACGGCTGGCACTACAATTTGCCCGGCTTCGGCGCGCATCTTGTGTTCGGAAAAGAACCGGGCGATGCCGATATGGAGCTGACCGAATGGAAGAAGCCGGAAGACGGTCTGCCGATCTATACACTGTACAACGTCGATCCCGACAACGGCTGCAAGATCCGTATGACGGCGTTCTGTGATACAAACCGGAAGCCCGCAACGTACTGCGAGGTCCAGATCACCAATCCGCATAACGAAACCGCAAGCGGCACCCTCGGCATTCTTCCGCGCTGGTCGTCGATGGATCACTACCTCACCGGCCTCCACGATACCGGATACGAGCCCTACGACTGCAACATCCGCCAATGGTACCTCTGCTGGCTGAATCCGTTTGCCCCCACCGCCGCCGATCCGCTGACTGCCAGAGACCAGAACGGGTACGGTGCGCTTCGGATCCTCTCCTACGATGAGGTGGGCAGCATCAAGTGGATCTCGCGCAATGAGCAGAAGAATCGCTTTAAGGCGCACGATTACTATCGCTACGACTACACCATCGCCGCCGGAGAATCCGCGACCATTCGCTTTGTCCTGCGTAAGGATTCTACGGAGGGCGCAAAATCCTATATGGACGCACTGTGCGAAATGACTGCGTTCTGGCAGAATGTGCAGAGTCAGGTTCGTCTGCTCCCGAATGCAGAGGGCAAGCTGACGGAAAATATGTTCCGCCAGAATATCACCGTCATGCTTCAGATGATGCAGCGGTACGAAAATTCCGTCGATCCCGACATGATCTTCGCAAGACAGGGCGACGTCGGCAGATTCATCTGGATCTGGGAAGCGGTTCACTTCCTGACCCTCCTCGACCGCGTGGGATTGTCCGCCTATGTTACCGATGCGTATCGGATGTTCTTCAAGCTGTGGCAAAAGCAGGACGGCGACGAAAAGGGACGGCTTGACAATCCGTATGTGCGCTGGGACAATACGAACGGTTCCTGCCTCGCGGGTCTGTCCTATCACCTCATGACCGTGAACGATCCCGCACTCTTCGCCGAATTCCACGACAAAATGAACCTCGCACTCCAGTATATCCAGTACCGTCGTTCGCTCGCTACCGATAAGGAGGTCAAGGGACTGTTCTCGTCCGGTCAGGCATCCGACTGGGGCGAAATTGGTCAGCATTGGACCTACACCGACGCTGTGAACGCCTATGGACTCGGGATCATGGCAAAGTGCTACGAGCAGTTTGATGCACCGGACGCCAGGGAAATCCGCGAAATCTATACGGAATATCACAACATTCTGATGGATATTCAGGATACATTTGCCAAGGAGCATCACGGCGAACACGCGTATAATATGCCGCATATCCTCGGCGTACCGTTTGAGGACAGCTACAACCACTGCTTCTACACCGATGGCGCACCGTATCTGCTGCTGCTGGACATCATGGATCCGCATTCCGAGTTGTTCGAGCAGATGGAGAACTTCTATCGTGAGACCGGCTTCCTCGACGATGAACACGGACTGTCCGCGATCATGACCAACGATGCCTGCGGTGCAGACGGTCTGTACGGTCATGTGTACTATACCGGTGTGGCGGAACCGTGCTGGATCCATGCCTGGATGGAGCGCGGCGAAACGGAAAAAGCGGATAAATATGCAAACGGCATCCTGCGCTACGGTGTAACGCCTGAGTTTATGGTGTCCGAGCGGTATTCCTCCGTCGATCCGTGGTTCACCCCGTGGCAGCCGAATGCTTCCGGTGCCGGTCGGCTGGATCACTTCCTCCTCAACTACTACGGCGAACGCAAGGTAGACGACGCGGAGTGATCGCGCCAAAATGAGAGAATCCCCCGGTGGATGTGGCAGAAAATGTGCATATCCGCGGGGGATTTTTTGCCGTTGTATGGGGAGGGAGGCGTGAATATATACGCACAAATAATGTATGAATAACCAGAGAGAAGCGGCAGTATTGCTGTTCCCGCGTGAGAATTGTAGGACCCGGCGAGGAGGAAAATGAAAGGGAAGTGAGAAGATATACAGGAATACTGTATAAAGTACCAAACGAAGGATGCACATTAGGCGGATAGAAAATCGGCTTTGGAACGTTGGAAGCGCAACTATGGATTTGCGTGATACGGGCGAAGCGGAAACTATTGAATAAAATGAAAATCATGCAGGCAGGATTGCCAAATCTCCAAAAAGCACTTGTGCATAACGGTAAAATGTGGTATACTATATACGGAGATACTTCCCGTTGCTCGATTTGACGGCGCGGGGGAGAATATACAAAAATTCAAAACAGAACGGAGTGATATTGTGCGTTTGCTGCAGAAGCTGCGAGAGTTGTTTTTGCCAAAGCGAAAATCTGCGGCGGCATTTGTCGATTATGAGTATTGGTTTTATTCCATGCGAAATCTCTTCCATATTGATCCCGATCCAAAGAAGTGGATCGAGGAGGTGCGCGCGCAGTATTCTGTAAAGGATATATATATTTACGCAGATTTTGGCTCGAATGGGATGGCAGAAAGCAAAAAAATAGTGCAGGAATTGGATTGTACCGTCGTCGATACCGCGGATGAATCGACGTATCGGCGCAAGGACATGACGGATTTTGTCATGCTGGACGCAATTTATCAGTCGGTGAACGAGCTGCCGGCCATCGATACATACATTTTGTTTACCGGGGACGGCCATTTTCAATCCGTGGCGCGGTATCTGAAGGAAAGAAAGAAAAAAACCGTGATCCTGTATGGAATTCTCGATTCGGTGAGCAAAAGATTGCAGGAAGAGGTCACGGAATGTAAGTTTTTGCCGAATTCCGCGGTCCGGGAGGCGGTGTATCGCCGAATGATTGTGGAAAATTTTGCCTATATTGCCGACAAGAGCCATATTTATCCGACCTTCAAGGGAACCGTCGACGCGGTAAGCCGGAAATACGCGGTGGATTACGAGGAAATTCAGCGTGTGATGCGAAAAATGATCGAAGAAGGCTACGTCGTGCGGCGGGATTATTACGTGGAGTTCCGCAAAACGATCAAAATCATCGCGCCAGCGTGGGATAAGCTCATCGAGGGCGGCTATTGGGACCCGGAAAACCAGCGCGCACTGGAAAAGGTCGCTGGTGAATGAATATACATATATGCTGAGGTAAATGGAGCGACAACCGGGGTGAGACAGAGCGGGATGTCGTGCGAAGGAGAACGTGCGCTATGCAAAATATATTCAAAAATCTGAATACGCAGCAGATCGAAGCGACCACGGCGACAGAGGGCTATGTCCGCATCATTGCAGGAGCCGGCTCCGGAAAGACAAAGACGCTTACGCATCGTTACGCCTATCTTGTGAACGCCGCGGGTATCCATCCGGGAAACATTTTGTGCGTGACCTTTACCGCTAAAGCTGCCGGGGAGATGAAACGGCGTGTCCGTGCCCTTGTCGGGGAGGGCTGCGACAATAGCCTGATCACGACGTATCATGGGTTTTGTGTGCGTGTGCTCCGTGAGGATATCCACCACCTCCTCTATCCGCAGTCGTTCGGCATATTGGACGAGGGCGATCAGAAGAAGATTCTCGAGGAGATCTACGGCGAGCTGGAGATCAAGCTGGATCGGGCGACGTTTGAGAAAATACTGGATAAAATCCACAAATTGAAGTCGGATGAAAGCTATGTGCTGCCGCTTTTGCAAGACGATGTCCACGCCATTCCGATTCAGGGAGACGAGACGGAGCAGGAGGTGATCCGGCGGTATCTCGCGCGGCAGAAGAAGGTTTTCGGACTGGATTTTGACGATCTGATCGCGTTCACGTTCACTCTGTTTGCCCGGTATCCGGAGACGCGGGACAAATGGGAGCAGCGACTATACTATATAGAGGTCGATGAATTTCAGGATTCGTCGCGTCGGGAGCTGCGGCTATTGCAGATTCTGTCGGCGGCACACCAAAACCTGTTCGTGGTGGGGGATCCGGACCAGAATATATACGAATGGCGCGGCGCGGATGTGTCGATACTGGTGAATTTTGACGAGCAATTTCCAGGCGCACAGACGATCTTTCTCAATCGCAATTACCGTTCCTCGGCAAACATTCTGCGCGTCGCCAACACCCTGATCGATCACAACCGGAACCGCATCAAAAAATCCCTGTACACAACGGATCCGAACGGAGAGGCGGTGATCCACTGCCATGCGAAAAGCGAACGGGAGGAGGGCGCGTTTTTAAGCGGAGAGATCGCGAAGCTGCACAAAAGCGGCACGGCATACAAGGATATGGCGATCCTCTATCGTGCGGGATTTGTGTCGCGCTTTGTGGAACAGGCGTTGATGCAGGCGAACATTCCGTATACCCTGTACGGCAGCACACGGTTCTACGATCGGATGGAGATCCGGGATGCGCTCGCGTATCTGTCCCTGGTGAATGGAGACGACGATCTGGCATTGGAACGCGTGATCAACGTACCCAAGCGGCAATTTGGACGGGCAAAGCTGCAAAAGCTGAAGCTGCTCGCGTCCGAGCGGGGGACGACGCTGTGGGAAACGCTCAAGCAAAGCCAAAAGGAATTTCCAAACACAAGGATCGCGCCGCTGCTCGAAACGATTGAGGAGCTGCGCAGTCGAAAAAACGGAATGACACCGTCGGCGATCCTGGATGAGGTGCTGACAAAATCCGGGTATGAGCAGTACATTCGGGAAAACGGCAGCATGGAGCGGCTGGACAACCTCGCGGAATTGAAGCGGACGACGGTGGCACGAGAGCGCGATTGGGGCGAAGCATACCCGCTCGACCTGTATTTGCAGCAAATCGCCGTGGAATCGGCGGAGCGTGAGGAAGAACCGGATGCGGTACGCCTGATGACGATCCACGCCGCGAAGGGACTCGAATTTCCCGTTTGCTTTGTCTGCGGTATGTCAGAGGGGATTTTTCCTTCGGCGCGGACCCTGGAGGAACGGAAAGAAGCGGGGCTTGAGGAGGAGCGGCGGCTTTGCTTTGTTGCGCTGACCCGTGCCATGCGTCGGCTCTACGTGACGGAATCTGAGGGAACGTCGATCGGACAGGGAAAATCCGCCGTAAAAAGACCGTCGCGATTCCTGTTTGAAATGGGGGAAGAAAATTACACGCGCATGGGGACGATCCCGAAGGAACTGTATCCCGGTGCGGAGAAACAGGAAGAAGGCGGCGAGACGGATCCCCATGTGCGCAAGATCGGAGATGTGGTACAGCACGCCGTTTTCGGTCGCGGTATCGTCACGGGAATGGATGGGCAGCGGCGCGTCTATGAGATCCTATTTGAAAACGGCGCGACCCGTCTGGTGAGTATGGATTACGACTTCGATGCGTGGAAGGCACTGGCTGCCATGCGGGAAGAAGCTCTCCGACAGGCGAAAATGGCGGAAAACACACCGGCTGTCCCGCAAACCGATACAGAAAAATCAGGCGAATCGACGGGCGAAACGGCAGAGAAAGCGGATACTGCTGCGGAAGCAACCGCTGCTGTCGAGACAGCATATACAGAGGAGGAGCAGATTCTGCCGGGGGAATATACAGGCGGCGGGGAAGCAGACGAAATGGCAGCGGATACGGAAAAGGAAGAAAACGCACCGCAGCTTACCATACCGTATGGTGCTGTCGAAGGTGCGCCAGACAATCTGCCGGAGCCTGAACCTATGCCGGTGTGTGATCCTGTAGTCGGTATTCCGCCGGAGCCTGCGGAGCCGTCGGAAAAGCTGCCCCCCTCCCCGGAACCGGAAAAAACGAAGCCGGAGATGCCGATGCGCTACAGGAACGCGGAGTGGAACCGACCGCCGGCAGATCCCGGAGAAACCAATCTGTGGAAACGGGACGACGTGCCGCATGAAAATTGGACGTGTGTGGATGTGATCGACCTCGGCGCACCGGTCGGAACCTGTCGCATGTGCAGCAATCAGATCATCCGATATGTACACGTCATGCGCCACCCGGCGTATCCGCGGACGATCGGTGCAGGCTGCGTTTGTGCCGGACGGATGGAGGGAAATCCGGAGGCGGCGCGGGAACGGGAAAACGCGTTTAAGAATCGGCTTGCCAGACGGGAGACCTTCCTTGCCCTGCCGCGTAAAAAGAGCAGAAACGGAAACGAATATGTAAAATACCATGGAGAGATCATCACGCTGTATCCGGATAAATTCCGGAAAGGGCAGTGGAAGGCGATCCTGCGCGGTCAGTACACGGATTCCTGCGCCGCAAAGGAGGACGCACTTGCGGAAGCTTTCGATATACTGGATCCGCCTGTCTTTGCAAAATAACAGCTCCTTCATCCAATTTTAAGAAAACTCTTTCCATTTCTCTATGGAATCCAGACGCGCGTTGTGGTATACTATAGGCACAGAGAGCGAGAGAAATCCCGAAATCTACTGAGAATGATTTGGAGGAAGCAATATGAGAACTTTGATCGATTCCATCGACGCACTGCCGCAGGTCCTGAAGCTGGTGCTGGCTCTGCCCGGTGTGGATATTGTGTGGTGGATTTACCGCATTTGCAGAAGTCTGGAGAAGAACAATCTCGGCGGCGTGATCGTGGCGGTGCTGGTCCTGCTCATCGGCGTGCCGTTTATGTGGCTGATCGACATCATTACGGTGCTGATGAAGAACACGGTGTGGTGGTTCGACTAAACGAATGAGGAAAATGAGGGGACTGCGGACAGAAAGCGTACAAATGCACGCATCCGCCTTCCGCGTCCCAAAGAAAAACCGGAGGTTTCCTGTGGGGTTCAGCCACAACGGGAAGCCTCCGGTCTTTTTTCATTGGTGAAAAGCGGGGGGGGGGATATGAGAATTGCCGGTTATTTCAGCGTGATCTCCGGCTATGCACCGTTTGTGATGCAGTCTCTCGTGATCGTGACAGCGGCAATGTCGTCACGGGAGGGAATGTCGAACATGATCTGCGTCTTGACCTCCTCCAGAATCGACCGTAAGCCGCGCGCACCCGTGTTCCGTTCGATTGCCTTTTCCGCAACCGCATGGAGCGCATCGTCCGTGAAGGTCAGCGTTACGTCGTCCATCTCAAACAGCTTCTGATACTGCTTCGTGATCGCGTTCTTCGGCTCCTTCAGAATGCGGACAAGTGCGTCGCAGTCGAGATTCTCCAACCCGACAATCACAGGCAGACGACCGACAAGCTCCGGAATCAAGCCGAATTTGACAATATCATGCGCCGTGACGTCGTGGAACAGCTTCTCCTTGCGCCGATCCTCCTTCGTCTTGACCTCGCCGAGAAAGCCCATGGAGGATTGCCCCTGCCGTTCCGCGATGATCTGATCGAGGGTGTCGAACGCACCGCCGCAGATGAAGAGAATGTTTTCCGTGTGGATCTGGATAAATTCCTGATTCGGATGCTTACGACCGCCCTGCGGAGGAACGTTCGCCGTGGTGCCTTCCAGAATTTTGAGCAGTGCCTGCTGTACACCCTCACCGGATACGTCTCGTGTGATCGAACGGTTTTCACTCCGCCGCGAAATCTTGTCGATCTCGTCGATGTAGATGATCCCGCGCTCTGCCAGCTCCACGTCGTAATCCGCCGCTTGAATCAGCCGGAGCAGAATGTTTTCCACATCCTCGCCGACATAGCCCGCTTCCGTCAGGGTCGTAGCGTCCGCGATGGCAAACGGTACCTCCAGTGTTTTCGCCAGAGTCTGCGCCAAAAACGTCTTGCCAACACCGGTCGGGCCGATCAGCAGCACATTGCTCTTCTGAATCTCGACCTCCTCCGGTTCCGTGGACGCGTCCGCATTCGCCGCTTTCTTCGATTTTTGGAGCTTTTCCAGCTTCATACGCCGATCGTTGTGCAAAAGCCGCTTATAATGGTTGTATACCGCCACCGAAAGCGCAATTTTCGCGTCGTCCTGACCGATCACGTATTGATCCAACGTCGCTTTCATCTCGCGCGGGGTGGGCAGCTTTTCCGTATCCAGAGCCGACCCGTGCGCCGCATTCTCAGCATCGTTCATGTGGTCAAAGATGATGGCGTTGCACGCTTCAATGCACTTGTCGCAAATGTAAAGTCCCGTTGGCGAGGGGATCAGAAACTCGACCTGCTCCTCATCTCTGCCGCAAAAGGAACAGCTGTGCCGAATCTGCATCCGCCCGCCAGATTTGTTGTTTGTTGCCATGAAGTAAAAGAAACCTTTCTGTTAAAATCGCGAAAGGGAAATGGTAAAAAGAGGATAGGAAACCGAGAGATGAAGGGAGAGAAGAACAAAAGAACAACAGAATATAAATAGCGTAAACCAGGTCAGATATAGCCTAAGTCAGCAAAATGTCCGATAAAATCCGATCATCCCAAACAAAACCATCGCCTACGATAGCGGTATCCTACCACTATAAAGCGTGCCGCACAAGCAATATCAGCAAACCCGCCCTGCATAAACGAGATTCCTATCTCCTGTTTTTCATAAAGTTCTTGCTAAGCTTCTTTCAAGAAGCGTCGCCGTGGACCGCGACACCGGGCACCCCGGAGCGCGC
>USGH01000088.1 GCA_900554225.1 uncultured Eubacteriales bacterium
AGCCGGCGGCGGGCATGAATCCTTCGGAAACAGCGGAGCTTATGGAGAACATCCGCAAGATCCGCGATACGTTCCAGATCGCCGTACTACTCATCGAACACGACATGAACCTGGTCATGGGCATTTGCGAGGGGATCGTCGTTCTCAACTACGGCAAAATCATTGCAAAAGGCACACCGCAGGCGATTCAGTCGGATCCGGTCGTGGTGGAAGCGTATCTCGGTAAAAAGAAGAAGGAGGCGGAAGCATGAGTGAATTTCTCCGGGTAGAGAATATCCATGTGTACTACGGTGCGATCCATGCCATCCGCGGTGTGACCTTCACCGTAAACGAAGGCGAGGTCGTCACCCTGATCGGCGCGAACGGTGCGGGAAAATCGACGATCCTGAAAACGGTATCGGGACTGTTGCGCCCGAAATCCGGCACCATTTCCTTTGACGGCACCGACATCACGCAGATCCCGCCGCACAAGCTCGTGCCGATGGGATTGGCGCATGTGCCGGAGGGAAGACGGATCTTCCAGCAGATGACCGTGGAGGAAAATCTGGAAATGGGCGCGTTCACCCAACCAAAGGGTGGGATCGCGATGGATCTCGAAAAAGTATTCGCCCTGTTTCCGCGGCTCAAGGAGAGGAGACGGCAGATTGCAGGCACCCTGTCTGGCGGCGAACAGCAGATGCTGGCAATGGGACGCGCGTTGATGAGCCATCCGAAGCTCCTCATGCTCGATGAGCCGTCGATGGGACTGGCACCGATCCTTGTGGAGCAGATTTTCGACATCATCCGTTCCCTCCATCGTACCGGAACGACGATCCTGCTCGTGGAACAGAACGCGCAGATGGCACTTTCCGTAGCGGATCGTGCATACGTTCTTGAAACGGGAGAGATTACCCTGACCGGCACGGGAGACGAGCTGATCCACAGCGACGCCATCCGCAAAGCATACCTCGGCGGCTGACATTCTTCGCACGAATCGCGAAAAAATTGAAAAAACCTCTTGACAAATCCGAGAGAATGTAGTATACTATGAGGGCTACAGGTTCTGGAGATGCTAGTATGGCTCAGTTGGTAGAGCAGTTGATTCGTAATCAACAGGTCGCCGGTTCGAGTCCGGCTACTAGCTTGGAACCTGTAGCTTTCTTTTTACAAAAAAAACTGTACATACCGGATCGTGCTTTTCCAAAGGCGGCAAACGATACCAAACAAGGGAAATCCCCCATCGATAAAGGCGCGGAGCATCCACAGTCGGATTCTCCGCGCCATACGTATCTTTGGGGGCTTATTGAGGCAGATCCTCAAGGAAGTTCGAGCGTACAAAGCCGTGGCTGCAAAGTCTGTACGTTGCGATGCCGGAGGGTGCCAGATGGATCGGATACGCCGCATTCTGCCAGTGGAGCATGGCGTCCGTTTCCCGACCGGCGGTTTCCCGGAAGCGGAATACAAGACCATCGCCGTCCTCTGCGGTCTTGCATGCCATGAGGGACACGTTGTCTGCCGCATTCCCATCGATCGTGACCGACAGAAGACTGCCCGACTGCGGGAGAGTCCCCTTGTGATACGTCTCCACGATCCGCACAAAGGACGTGTGCATTTCCTCGTATGTCCGGTCGATGGCGGCAAAATCTCCGATGAACGGAGAAAGCACATAGTCAAAGGTCGTGACACCAAGATCCTGCGCCGTCATGCGCTCGTCTCTTTGTCCGTAGTGATCCGCGAAATAGCACGTGCGTACCGCGATGAAGGAAAGCGTGTCCGTGTTTGCCGCACAGGAGTATTTGCCGTACGCCGAGAACGCGAAGCCGGTTTCGCCGTCCGTGACCGCTGCGTACCGCTGCATTGGTTCCTCGCGACCGTCCGCCTTGCGTGTGATTCTGTCGCCCGCGCTGCCGTAGGTGAACCTGTCGATCGCAAAAGGCGGGGTGAACGCCAGCTTGACGATCCGTTCCGCGTCGTTCATGATGATGCGCACGGAAATGTGCGCCATGTCCTCGCCGGGATAGAGCGTGTAGACCTGTGTGATCCGATTGTCGCCACTGTGCTGCGTGACCGCAAGGCTGACCATGCAGTTGCCATCCTCGTACACGGCAAATTCCGGCGTGCCGAACGTGTCGAGCACCTTATCAAACACAAATACATTATGCGCCCAGGTATCGTTCGCGCCGTCGTCGATGAGCTGCACTCTCCCGGAGACAACGCAGTTTTTACCGGAGCGCTTGTCGTACAGCTCTGTGAGATTGCCGGTCGCGGAATCAAACGTGAGGCGGATACGGTCGTTCTCAATCGCGTGTTCTTTGACGGAGAGCACTTTTTCCACATGTGCCGTGTACGGCTTTTTACCATAGATCCAGTATGTACGGTAGCCGAACGCGGGCAGGGAAGCATTTATAAGATAGTAGTATTTGTCTCCGCCGTTTGTCACGTCGCTGCGGATCCTCTGATACGGTACGGGATGCTCGCCGGATGCGTCCTCGTAGGTGATGCCGGCACATCCATCCGGCTTGCGGATGCGGACAGGCACACGAACCGGGCGGGAAAGCGGATTGAATACAACCACAGGAGTGCCGCGATCATTGGCTTCCCAGAGGTACCAGTCCTCCTCCTTGGAAAGCGTTTGGATCCCATGCTCCGTATCGATATTCCAGGAAATCGCCTGCAATGCCTGGTTTTCCATCCGCAGTGCTCCGGCAATCGCGGCAGAGAAGAATGCCTGTGCGTCGTGATAGGCATCCTCAATGCTGCAGCCGCAGAGAATGTCGTGGAACTGGTTGAAGAGCACACCCTTCCAGAGATCCTCCACGATCACGGGCGTGGTGTTCTGACCAAGCAGCGCATTTGCCATCACCTGCCACTTTTCCGCTTCGGTCAGTCGATCCTCCGAGAGCGCATTTGCCGTTTTGACGCCGCTGTTTGCGCTGTAGCATCCGCTTGCGTGGTTCTGCAGATCGCCCTCGTATACCGGCAGCTTGTCGAGATCGTTTTCGCGGACATGGTCGAAAAAGCGATCCGGATCGGAGTAAGCGAACGTGTGCGCCGCTTTTTTCTGGTACTTTTCGATTTCCCGCAGATTTGTGATGGTCGGACCGCCGCCGTGGTTGCCGACGCCGTAAAAGACCATGAAGTCCATCGGCGCGTATTCCGCATAGCCGTCCCAGCGAACAAGCTGCTCGTCGTTGTTGAATCGGAAGCAGTACGGCTCCGGCAGGCGATACGCCAGCACCTCATCCGCGCCGCACTTCCAGCGGAATGTCAGCTCCGGACGCTGCGTCGTGACCGTATTGCCCTGCGCGTCCGGCAGGGAGATTGCCGCTTCCGGAAAATCGTAGTGCATTTCATTCCCTTCGCCCGGACGCATGTACAGATAATTCTTAAGTCCGCCCTCGACCAGCAGCTTCGGCAGCGCGCCGGTATGACCGAACGAGTCTACATTGTATCCCGTTTCGACCGTTACGCCGAAGTTTTCACGTACGAAATGCTGCGAATAGAGAAAATGCCGTGCGAAGCTCTCCGGAGAGGGAATATTGCAGTCCGGCTGCACCCACATCGCGCCTGTGATATGCCATCGACCGGTTTTCACCGCGTTTTGAATCTCGCGGAACATCTCCGGGCAGTTTTCCTTCACCCAGCTGTAATAGGAGATACACGCGGATGTAAAGACGAAGCCGGGAAATTCCGCGATCCGGTCGAGGGCGGAGCGGAACGTCGCCTTGATCTCGGAAAGCCCGTCTGGGAACCGCCATAGCCAGACCGGGTCCAGATGCGCGTTGCCGATAAGATGGATTGTTGTGTCTTTTGCCATAGAATGCCTCCCATGATGCGTTTGATGATATCTCAGTATAGCATATCGGTACGTGTATTGCAATGGATTCTTGTCTTCTTTTCCGGAAAACATCTTGATTTTTTCATAAAGAACGGCTATAATAATAGGTATAATACCCGAGGTGTGCGAATCCCGCGGCCACGGATCCAAGGAGGCACTATGGCAAACCGCATATCCAAGCACAATTATTATCTCGATATTGCCCAGACCGTGTCCGAACGCAGCACCTGTCTGCGGAAACGATACGGCGCGATCATTGTAAAGAACGACAGCATCCTGGCCACCGGCTATAACGGTGCGCCGCGCGGTCGTGCAAACTGCAACGAGATCGGCGTGTGTATGCGCGAGAAGCTGAATATCCCGCGGGGAGAGCGGTATGAGCTGTGCCGGAGTGTCCATGCCGAGGCGAATGCCATCATCGCCGCGTCCCGGGAAAATATGCTCGATTCCACCCTGTATATATGCTGTACGGATCCGGCGGACGGTCATGTGATCGGCGGCACAAACAGCTGCAGTATGTGCAAACGGCTCATCATCAACGCCGGGATCAAGACAGTCATCATTCGCGAAACGGCGACGGAATATACCGTGATCGATACCGCACAGTGGATCGAGGACGATGACAGCCTGTCTGCGATCTTTGGCTACTAATGAATCTGACGGTTATACCGTGGAGGTACTATATCCCATGCGAAATACGAAAAAAATCCTCTCTATGCTCCTTTCCTGTGTGCTGCTTGCCGGCTGTTCTCTGGGGCTTGTTTCCTTCCAATACGGAGACGGACAGCTCTACAACAAACGACAGGGACTGTACTATTACGCAGCACCGACAAGCTATGCACCGGTCGTGATCGGAGACGCATACGGCTACTATAAGGATATGGATATGACCATCTGCGAGATCCAGGGGCAGGATCCGACCATGTGGCTGACCCAGGAGAATAAGGGAACGGCGACAACGGTATTCTACAGCACCAGCCTGACCCTGCCGACGCTTGCCGAAATGAAGCCGGGCAAAAAGACCCCGGCGCATCACACCGAAGGGTTTGCGGAGCTTTGCTGTTCCAATTCTCTGCGCTCCGACGCGCTTTCCAACGCGGTGGGGTTGCTCAAAGAAGAAATGAGAAGAATGAACTCGCTCATTCTCGCCGCGGCGGACGCCACCCGTGTGCCCGCCGGGTCGGCGCTGGCGGTGGATCGCGACCGGTTTTCGGCTTATGTGACCGAAAAACTGCGTGCTCACCCGCTTATCACGGTAGAGGAGCGCGAGGTTACCGAAATCCCGGAGGAGGGGCTGACCGTGATTGCGTCGGGACCCCTTACGTCTGATGCGCTGGCGGAAAAGATCACGGCGCTGACCGGGCGTGACGGACTGCATTTTTTTGACGCAGTCGCCCCTATTGTGGAGTTTGCGGGGATCAATATGGACGTGGCGTTTTTCGCTTCCCGCTACGACAAGGGGGACGCGGACTATATCAACTGCCCGATGACCAAAGAGCAGTATGACGCGTTTTATGAGGCGCTGATTTCGGCAAAAGAAGCCGAACTGCACGAGTTTGACAAAACCTCGCAAAAGGATCTTCGCGTGTTTGAGGGCTGTATGCCGGTGGAAGTGATGGCAAGGCGCGGGTACGATACCCTGCGCTATGGCCCCATGAAGCCGGTGGGGCTGGTGGACGCACGCACGGGCAAAGAATCCTATGCCGTGGTGCAACTCCGGCGCGAGAACGCCGAGGGCACGATGTTCAACCTGGTCGGGTTTCAGACCCACCTGACCTTTCCGGAGCAGAAGAGGGTCTTTTCAATGATCCCGGGGCTGGAGAACGCCACGTTCTTACGCTATGGGGTGATGCACCGGAATACATATCTCAATTCTCCCGGTTTTCTGGATCACAACTACCGGGTGATTTCAAGAAAAAATCTCTTTTTCGCGGGTCAGATGACCGGCGTGGAGGGGTATATCGAGTCGGCGGGCTCCGGGCTTGTTGCCGGGGTCGCCGCCGCGCGCGCCGCAAGAGGAATGGAGGAGTTTTCGTTCCCCCCGGTCACGATGCTCGGCGCGATGGCAAATTACGTCAGCCACGGCGGGGTGGGCGCGTTTTCGCCCATGAACGCCAATTTCGGCATTGTGCCGCCGCTTGCCGCGCGGGTGCGGGGCGGAAAGTCGGTGCGCAACGAAGCGATTTCGGCACGCGCGCTGGGCGCGCTGGCGGAGGTATCGGAAGAAGCAAAGCGCTGAAAAAGAGCTTTGCGGAGCTTTGAAAGGAGGAGCTTATGCGTGTCATTGTCGATGTGATGAGCGGGGATAATGCGCCGTTTGAAATGCTGCTTGGCGCAACCCTTGCGGCAAACGAGCGGAATGTCAGCCTGATTCTGGTCGGCGACCGGGAGATCATCGACCGCACGGCGGAGGAAAACGGGCTGGATCTCGGTCGGTTTGATATTGTACATACCCCCGGCGTGATCACGATGGAGGATGACCCGTTGTCGGTGGTACGCGCCAAAAAGGACTCCTCGATGAGCGTGGGGCTTCATCTGCTTGCCGACGGAGAGGGTGACGCGTTTGTCAGCGCCGGCAATACCGGGGCGCTGTTTACGGGTGCTACACTGATTGTGCGCAAGGTGCGTGGGGTACAGCGCGCGGCAATCGGCACGGTGCTGCCCACCGCCGACCCGTGTATCCTGCTTGACAGCGGCGCAAACGTGACCGTGACCGACGAGTATCTGGAGCAGTTTGCCGTGATGGGCTCCGCTTATATCCACAAGATGTACGGCATTGTGACCCCCACGGTGGGGCTTCTCAACAACGGCACCGAGGATTGCAAGGGTACGCCGTTGCACATTGCCGCCAATGAGAGACTGCGCGCGTGCAACGCCATTTGCTATATCGGCAATGTGGAGGGGAACGCCGTTCCTTTCGGTGCGTGCAACGTGGTGGTGACCGACGGGTTTACCGGTAATGTCTTTCTCAAAACAATGGAGGGCGTGGGCAAACTGTTGCTTAAATCCCTCAAATCCATGTTTATGGCAAACGGGCTGACCAAACTCTCGGCGCTGTTTGTGCGCAAGAGCCTTAGCGAGATGAAGGTGAAATACGACCCGGCAGAGCACGGCGGCGCGCCGTTCCTCGGGATCAGTAAGCCGGTGGTCAAGGCGCACGGCTCTTCTGACGCGCGTGCGTTTGCCAACGCCATCCGTGAGGCGGTCGCCTATGCGGAAAGCGGCGTGATTTATCAGATTGCGGAGGAGGCGGAGCGCTTCTCGGAGGCGAAAAAGGCAGAAAGAGAAGCGGTGCGCGCGGAAGCGGAAAAGGAGGAGACCCATGTCGGCACTGGAACAGAAAGGGCTTGAAGAAGCGATCGGGTATCGCTTTCAGAACCCCAACACGCTTCGCACCGCGCTGACGCATTCTTCCTATGCCAATGAGCGGACAGGCAAGCGTGACGGGTGTAACGAGCGGCTGGAGTTTCTCGGTGACTCGGTGCTCTCGCTGATTGTTTGTGACTATCTTTACCGCACATACCCGAACTACCCGGAGGGGAAACTGACGATTTTGCGCAAAAACGCGGTCTGTCAGGCGGCGCTGGCGGAATACGGTATGCAGATCGGGCTTGGCAATTATATTTTGCTGGGGCGCGGCGAGGAAAAGGACGGCAGAGAAAAGCCGAAGATTTTAGAGGACGCGTTTGAATCGCTTCTTGGCGCGATGTACCTGGATTGCGGCGAGCTTTCCCGCGTGGCGGAATTTCTGTTGCCGTTTGTCAAGCGCAAACTGGCACAGACAGAGGAGCCGGAGGATGCCAAGACCAAGTTGCAGCGTTTCGTTCAGCAAACGCCGGGTGAGGAGTTGCATTATGTGGTGGTAGAGGAATCGGGTCCCGACAATGCCAAAACCTTTACCGTAAAGGTGTATATCAATTCCAACGATTTCGGCACCGGGTGCGGCACCTCCAAAAAAGAGGCGGAGCAGAATGCCGCACATGAAGCATTAAAAAATTATATTCCCTCCGAACGGCAGTAGGCGGCGGGCACCTTGCGGTGCGGCGGATAGGCTGATACGTCACATTCGGTGCGCTCGCCGAACATTCCGGCAACAGTCGTCAAAAAGTTTTTAGGGGATTTAAAGGGGGCTTTTTTCAAAAAGCCCCCTTTTCGCGTCCCCTCAAGGGCGTTTCTTTTGACAGCTTTTCTTTGCGCCTCCTTCCGGCAAAGAAAAGCGGGTAAGGATTCTGACAAAGTAAAAGAAAGAGTAACTTTTCGTCAGGGCGGGAGGATATAGAATCCTCCCCTACAATAGTTAGATTTTCGCCCGCCAACCCAACAAAATCTAAATTCCGTAGGGGAGGGGTCTCCCCTCCCGCTTGCAAGGATTTTTTATCTACCTAACCGACATCGCACCCCCCAAGCCTCCCCTGTGTAAGGGGAGGTGCCGCGCTTGGCGCGGCGGAGGGGTTGTACCTTACACAAAAACATCTTTTCCTTTTTTGCAGACTCCACACTTTTACAACCCCTCAGGCGCCGGCGCGCCAGCTCCCTTTGCTGGGGGGAGCCTTTTCTTGTTTGTGCGACATTGCGGGAAGAACCTTGTCCACCGCAGGTAACGGCGGTTGCCTGTGGCAACGCGCATCCGCCCGCTTCCGGGAAAATTTATCCCAACACCCGCCGGTGGGTTTCTCCCCGTTCCGTTCTCCCCCCCGAAAAAATCCCGTTAAATCCGCGGAAATCTCTTGAAAAAATCATTATAATAAGATATAATTATATATTATACAGATTTTCAGAAAGGAGGTGTGGCGTTTTGTACCTGAAATCACTCGAAATGCAGGGCTTCAAATCCTTCCCCGATAAAACAAAACTGACCTTTGAGCGCGGTACTACGGTCATTGTAGGACCGAACGGGAGCGGCAAATCCAACATTTCGGACGCAATGCGCTGGGTGCTGGGGGAAGTTTCTTCCAAGAGCCTGCGCGGCACCAAAATGGAGGACGTCATTTTCGGCGGCGCTTCCAGCCGCCGGCAGATGGGCTTTGCCGAGGTTTCCGTGACGTTTGACAATACCGATCAGAATAACCGTCTGGAATGCGAATTTGACGAAGTGACCGTTACCCGCCGGTATTACCGTGTGGGCGAGAGTGAGTATTTCATCAACCGCCGCCCCTGCCGTTTGCGCGATATTTACGAACTGTTTATGAACACCGGTATCGGGCGTGACGGCTACTCCATCATCGGGCAGGGCAAAATTGCGGAGATCATTTCCCGCAAGTCCGAGGAGCGCCGCAATATTTTTGAGGACGCCTCCGGTATCGCAAAATACCGGCACCGCAAAACCGAAACCGAGCGCAAATTGCAGACCACAGAGGAAAATATGACCCGTGTGGCAGATATTTTCCGGGAGGTGGAGGCGCAGGTGGCGCCGCTGGAAAAAGAGGCGGAGCGCGCCAGAAAAGCGATCGAACTGCATGAGCAGAAGAAAAAGGTGGACGTTCAGCTCTGGCTGTATGACTCCGCCAAGATCGCGGCGGACATTGCCACCGCCGAGACCAATTACCGCAACACCGGCTACGATATGAAAATGGCGGACGACGCGATTGAGGATTATAACCTGCGCAGTGCCCAGCTGTTTGAAGAGTCGCAAAGCAACAAGGCGCAGGCGGCGGAGCTGTTGGATAAGATTCAGTCCCTGACCAACGAAAA
>USGH01000089.1 GCA_900554225.1 uncultured Eubacteriales bacterium
CTTGAATTCGATCCCCAGCACGTTTTTGAACATGTGCTTGGCCAGTCCCTCGAAGGTATCGATCACGTCCTGCCGCTCCACGAACGACATCTCGCAGTCGATCTGCGTAAACTCCGGCTGACGGTCGGCGCGCAGATCTTCATCGCGGAAGCATCTCGCGAGCTGGATGTAGCGGTCGAAGCCGGAGAGCATCAGAAGCTGCTTGTAGATCTGGGGAGACTGCGGCAGGGCGTAGAAGCTGCCCTTATGGATACGGGACGGCACCAGATAGTCGCGCGCACCTTCCGGCGTAGGCTTGATCATCATCCGTGTTTCGATTTCGATAAAGCCGTTTTCATAGTAGTATTCCCGCGTCACCCGGGCAATCTCGTGACGCATCAGGAGGTTTTTCTGCAATTCCGGACGGCGCAGGTCGAGGTAGCGGTACTTCAGCGCGGTCTCGTCACCGACGTTTGCCTTGTCGCTGATCTCAAACGGCGGGGTCTGGGCGGCGGACAATACCTTGAAGTGGTGTACCGCAATTTCGATCTCCCCGGTCGCCATGTTCTTGTTGATCGCATCCGCACCACGGGAACGTACCACACCGCGCGCCGCCAGTACGTATTCCGCACGCACACCAAACGCGATTTTGAAAAGCTCCGGATCGGTTTTGTCGTCAAAGGCGAGCTGTACAATGCCGGTACGGTCGCGCAGGTCGATGAAAATGAGACTGCCGAGGTCTCTCTGCCGCTGACACCAGCCAAGTACGGCGACTTCCTTGCCGATATCCGCACTGGTCAGCGTCCCACAATAATGGGTGCGTTTGTCTTCCTTTGTAAAGAGTTCCATTTCTGTCTATATTCCTTTCGGTATATGTTTATCGATATAGCGCGGTCCATCCCGCCGTATATGGTTTCCAGCTTGTACAATCCGCTCCGGTATGATCTGTATACCGCATGGGACCACTTCCTTCCGCTGCCAATTGTCAGAAGCCGAGCCGGGAGAGCAGCGTTCCCCAGCCGTTTTCCGCGTCCTCCGGGGCATCAAAATCCAGGATAAACCGTTCCGCACCCGTGGGGATCTCCGTTTGTGCGTCCGATACGCAGAATAAACACTGTGACGGCGCGTATCCGGCAGGAATTGTCATACCGGAGGCAAGCGCGATCCCATCGGCATCCAGACCCGCCGGAAGCGCATCGGCTGCGACTGCCAGTGCAAGGTCGGTCTTTGTGAGCGATTCCAGAAGATGCGCCGCCGGAGGAATCCTGTTGCCGAATACCGATGCCGCAAAGCATATGTACCGGATTCCGCTTCCGCTCTTTTCATACAGCGCGTCGTTTTCCCGCCAGTCTCTGCCCAGATTGCGCCGGAATTTCGCGAGATAGGCTTCCGTAAATTCTTCAGCCGTGATCCCGTAGCATTCCATCATGTCGAAGAGATACATGAATACATCCGCGATCTCCTCCGTAAAATGCGCCCGGACACTTTCGTTCTCCATGACCGCCGCCGCTCCCTTTTTCTTGAGGATCGCGATCACCTCTCCCAGCTCATCGATGGACCAGAGCAGACTCATGTGCCCTTTTTCCGGCACTCTGTCCGCGATCCAGCCCTTTTCCACAGCCAGTCGGTGCTGCAGCTCCAACAATTCTCCGATCCGTGCATCTGCCATAGAAAGCCTCTCCGATTTCTGAAAAAGTCAGGAAGTGCGCGTGGGTATTATAAGACTTCGGCAATCGCGTCCAGACGTACCTCGCGCTGTTCTCCCGTAGCCATTTCCTTCAGTACCGCCGTACCCGTTTCGATCTCGTTATCGCCGAGCATCAGCACATATTTCGCGCCGATCTTGTCCGCGTATTTCATCTGCGCCTTCAGGCTGCGGCTCATCACGTCACAATCTGCTATCACACCGGCGGCGCGCAAACCATTCACGATGGTCAGCGCACGGTTTTCAGCCGCCTTACCCATGGATGCAATGTACAGTACCGGTTTGTTCGGATTTTCGATCACTACGCCGCACTGCTGCATCGCCAGAATGAGCCGCGTGATGCCCATGGCAAAGCCGATGCCCGCCATTTTCGGTCCGCCCAGCTCTTCCATGAGACCGTCGTAGCGACCGCCGCCGCATACCGTGCTCTGTGCGCCGATTCCTTCTGCGATAAACTCAAAAACGGTGCGCGTGTAGTAGTCCAGTCCACGGACAATGTGCGGGTCCATCACGTAGGGGATCCCCGCCGCGTCCAGATCCGCCTGCAATTCATGCAGATGCGCTTCGCATTCCGGGCAGAGATGGTCGATCGTGTGCGGTGCGTTTTCCGCTACCTTTTTGCACGAATCGTTCTTGCAGTCCAGTACGCGCAGGGGATTGGTTTCCATGCGGGAGAGGCAGGTGTCACACAGCTCCTCCCTGTGCGCCCGCAGATACTCCTGCAGCTTTTCTCTATAGACCGGTCGGCACTGCGGACAGCCGATGGAGTTCACATGGAGCCGCACATTCGTGATGCCCAGCTCCCGGATCGCCGTGGACGCCAGAGAGATGATCGTGAAATCCGCTCCCGCGCCGGGCGCGCCGAACATTTCCGTCCCGAACTGCACGAATTCACGGCTTCTGCCCGCCTCCGGCTTTTCGTACCGGAAGCAGTTGATGATGTAGAAATATTTGAGCGGCAGCGTGTCCGAGGCTTTGCCGTTTTCGATAATGGCGCGTGCTACCGATGCCGTTCCTTCCGGACGCAGGGCATACATCGCACCGTCCTTGTCCGTGAACGTGTACATTTCCTTCTGTACCACGTCCGTGGATTCGCCGACACCGCGCCGGAATAGCCCGATTTCCTCAAACGTCGGTACGCGCACCTCGGAGAACCCGAACCGTGTTGCCACGTCGCGCACTACCTTTTCAATGTAATTCCATGTATATACGTCGGGAGCCAGAATGTCCATCGTCCCGCGCGGCTTCATGATCTTTTCCATACCTGTTGTTCCTTCTTCCGCATTGATTCTCCGCTTTGCAATAGAGAACCGATTATCCTATAGTATAGCAAAAAACGCGCGCTTTTACAAGGGTATTTTCGCTTTTTCACGCAGATTTGCCCCGGTTTTTTCCCATATGCGTCAAACCCCGCGCCCGGTGAACGGATTGGGAGGGACAAATCCATGTGCCGACGTGTCAAAACCGCAATAAAACGCTTGACAAACCAAGATGGATATGCTATAATATCCCCGTATTGGGGTATCGTCAAGCGGTAAGACACAGCACTTTGACTGCTGCATTCGCAGGTCCGAATCCTGCTACCCCAGTCGGAACTCCCGCTCATCCATGCGCGGGAGTTTTCCTTTTCCGCTCTTCCTATGTGCGGCAGAGTTGGAGGACAGTGATACATAGGAATATTTGTTTTCTGCTATCGAACCTTGCACTCACTGCAAATGCGAGCATGATTCAAAAAACGCGTTATTGCTTTCGTAACACATTTATACTATAATACATATACCGAGCCGGAACGGAATACATGCAAAGGATAAACGATAGTATGAAATCAATAGGCGAAAAGATTAAAGAATACAGGCAAAAGAACCATATGACGCAGGAACAGCTTGCATCCTACTTAAATGTCACATTTCAAACGGTTTCCAAATGGGAGACCTGCACATCAAGCCCCGATTTGTCGCTGATTATTCCTATCACGAGAATCATTCATAGAAGAAAAGCAGTTTGATACGATGCGTAACTGTGATTTCTTTCTGCAACGCAAAAAACGATGCGATAAAAATAACTCTTAAATCCCACCGGAGGTCACCCATGTAGATCATCCCCTATGACGACGCCTATCGCGACGACATGCTCTTTGTGGTGCTCTCCGCAAAGGACGCGCTTGGGAGAAAGCCCACCTTAAATCCCAATCTGCTCACCGTTACGGAATCCTATATCGACCGCGGGGACATGTTCTGGCTGGCGATAGACGGGGACGACCGGGTGATCGGCTGTATCGGATACTCCCGGATCACGGACACCACGGAGGCGTTTCTGCATAGATTCTATGTAAAGCCCTCGCTGAAGCGACAGGGGATCGGCACGGCGCTGCTCCACACAGCGGAGGATGGGATGCGCGCGCAGGGGATCACGGTATCCAGAGTGCATATGGGCGTACCGCGGGAGCAGTGGTACGAGTCGTATGCCTTTTATCCGAAGCACGGCCACACGGAGTACGCGCCGCGCTATATGAAAAAGGAGCTGTGAATGCAAAAAGCGATTCCGAACGGATTTTTCCATCCGGAATCGCTTTTTTGTGCTTTCAACAGGTTTTCACACCAGACTGTCCACCCATGTCTGCCATCTTGGGTCGGCTTCCATCTCCGCACGGACCGCGCCGTTTCCGGGGACTGCCCACCACGGCCAATCGTCGGCGAGACTGCGCTTTTCCGTCTGTGGGGGCGTCTCATCGTCTGCTCGCTGTCCTGCGTTCTCATAGGGGACCAGCCGTAGGAGCGGGGACGTGTAGGCGCGGATGCTGTTCTGCGTAAAGGACCGATAGCGGTCAAACTGCGCGGACGCCTTGTACAGCGCGTCGAACGCTTCGTCCTTTCTGCTGTCCAGCCAGAGGTAGAAGGACAAGAGCGTGTAGACGCGCGCGATGTAGTAGTGGTGGGTGCCGCAGTTGCCATCGGTGCATACGAGGTCGAAGATTGCTACGGCGTCATAGAGACTGCGCACCTTTTCTGCCGGCGCCATGTTGTCCCGATATGTGCAGACGGTCGATACCATCAGCTCGGACGCGAGCTGCACCGTGCGCAATAAGGCTTCCCCATACGCGGCGGCGCGCGCCTTTCCATCCGTGGCGGTGGCGATGAGCAGGTCTCTGGTGCCATAGAGGTCCGGCACGTTTTCCACAACGGCACGTGCGCGGTCGTATTCTCCCGTGTTCAGATAGAGCTGCGCCAGCTCCCGGATCGCTCTTTCGCTCGTTTTGCCTGCCGGAATGGTACGCAGCGCCTTTTCGTACAAGGTGATTGCTTCCTTCCATTCGGCATAGGTGCGGTGGCGCGCGGTGTCGAGAATGTCGTATCCGTCCGCGTCGGTGAGATGGTATTCGCCGTACCGGACATAGCCCGCGTTGTACAGTACGGATGCGAGCGCGACGAGAACCCGCTCTTCTCCGGGGTACCGGAGCACGGCGTCTCTCGCAAGCGCGATGCATTCGTCCAGGTTTACATCCTCACCGTTGTTTTGCCGGTTCATTGTATCGATGCGGTCGATTACCTCGTCGATCTGCCGGGTGCGCGTGTCCGTGTAGCCGAACAGCGTGTCGATGGAGACGCCGAAGAAATGCGCCAGCCGTGGGAGCATGTCGATGTCGGGATAGCAGGTCGCGTTCTCCCATTTGCTGACAGCCTGCGCGGATACTGCCAGCTGCTCCGCCAGCTTTTCCTGCGTCAGATTCCGATCCCTGCGCAGCTTTGCGATGGTCTGTCCCATGTTTTCATACATTTTGGTAACCCTCCTTCATGTGGTCTGGCTACAGTATAGCAGAGGCGCGGCGGGAATGGAAGGTATCAAAACGGGAGGAAAAATCAACCGGGGGTAGAGACGCGGCGGTACGCATTATTCGATTGCCATATCGTAGAAGAGGCAGGGACCCTCGCAGCCCGTGATTCCGAGATGGAAAGCGGGGAAGAGATCCTCCGTGCGGAGCGAGACGCACATTTGATCCAGCGTAATGTTGAGGTAGTTTTCTTTTACCTCCGTGGACAGCGTGTGGACCGCGTTCTCTTCGACGGGGAATGCCACGCCGAGCCGTTTGTGCCATGTGACCTTGCCGTCCGCGCCGCGCCAGAGCCGCCAGACGTTCAGCCCGCTTTTGTACAGCACCACCTCAAAGTAGTTGCCGTAGCGGTACACGCCGTCCTCGCACAGGTCCAGCGCGTCGGAGAAGATGAGCAGCGGCGCAGCATTGCCGGAGAACGAGCAGCGCGTGGTGATTTTGGTGCCGATCGGGAATGCTTCGCGCGACATGATGGAGAGGTAGTCGAAGCCATCCGCCATTTCCGGATTCGCGCCGTTTTCGATGCAGTCCTCGTGCTGGAGAAAGCGGTTGATGTAGGGGAAGCGATAGGTGTAGGCATGGGTGACAGCGGATTCATCCCACGCGTTTTTTTGGAATGCGATGTGCATGGTGTTTCCTTTCTTACGTGTAGTGGCGTTTCTGTGGCATTACAGCACCCTGTGGATTCCGGCTCCCGTTTTGGTGAACGCATCGAGATTCCGGTCGAGTATGTCGATCAGACGGCATCTTGCCTCCGGCGTTGTCCAGGCGCAGTGCGGGGTGATGACGGTGTTTTTCGCATGCAGCAGGGGATTGGCGGGATCTGCCGGTTCCTTTGCCAGCACATCGAGTCCTGCGCCGCCGAGCCGACCGTCGTTCAGTGCGTCTGCCACAGCCGATTCATCCAGAACCGCACCGCGCGACGTGTTGATGAGGATCGCTCCCGGCTTCATACGCCCGATAAAACCCCGGTTGACCATGCCGCGCGTCTCGTCGGTCAGCGGACAGTGGAGGGAGACGACATCGCTTCCGGCAAGCAGTGTATCCGGTGTGACATAGATGATCCCGTTTTCCTCCCCGGACTGCTTTGCGCGTCTGGTGCCGAGCACGCGCATCCCGAACGACCGGCACATCTGCCCGAACGCCTCTCCAATCGCGCCGCAGCCGTAGATACCGGCCGTTTTCCCGGCAAGCTCATGGAAGCGCACCGTCTGGTACTGAAATCCGGGGATCCCCGTCCATTTGCCCTCGCGCACGATCCCGCATAGTCCGTCGAGATCGGCAAAAAAGGAGAGCATCAGGGTAAACGCGTGCTGTGCCACCGACATCGTGGAGTACCCCGGCACATTGCAGACCTCGATCCCGCGGCTCCGGCAGGCGGCGACGTCGATCATGTCGTATCCGGTGCCCAGCGCGGAAATATAGCGGATATGCGGGCAGGCTTCCAGTACGGCGGGCGTGATGTGTACCCGGTTCGTGAAAACGATCTCGGCATCCCCGATCACCGCGGCGGCATCCGCGTCCTCCGTTTTGTCGTATATGCGTACTGTGCCGTACTTTTCGAGAAATGCCCACGACATATCCCCCGGGTTGACGGCAAACCCATCCAAAACTACGATCTTCATGTGTGTTCCCCTCACCGGATTGTCTTGCCGTCAAAGAGGAACAGCCCCAGTCCCGCTCCCATCGTCCCACCGTTTTCGATATGTGCGGCAAGAGCCTTTTGGAGACTGGTCTTTCGCGGCAGTTCTTCCGGGGCATAGGAATCGCGTACACCGAAAATACGCCAGAGATCGCCGCAGTCCGCGCGCCCCTCCGAGGCGACGATGTGGAAGTGATCCATAAAGCGGCAGATGTTGGAGTCCGGCTTCATGAAATCACGGTTGCCCTCGTAGAGCAGCCACGAGCCGCAGTGGAATACCGCCCAACCGGTCTGTCCAAAGAAATCGTAGGCACGGCGGAACGCATCCATTACCTCCTCCTCCGGGAACGGTCCGTCCGCCGGAATGTGGATGTTGATCACCCGGTCGCCTTTTTCCACGGTGGTGTCGCCGCAGACGAAGGTCGGTCCTTCATACGAAATCAGGTGAAATTCCAGCCTGCCGAGCCGGAGGATCTCGCGTGTGAAGAAATTGTGGACCCAGCCAAATTGATACAGACCCCAGTGACCACGATTTTCATAACAGGTCACGCTCCATACCTTGATGTCCCGCATGGAATCGATATAGATCTCGTCAGACAGACCGTGCGCCGTGTAATCCGCGTGGAAGCAGGGGGCGATCAGCAGTGCGGCTGTCATCATACCTGCGTCGCGGTCGATGCTTTGACGGTCGCACATGGCGTAGATCATATCAAAGGTCTGCGCCTTATGCCGGTTTTCGCGTACCGCCTCGGTCAGCGCGATCAGAGAAAAGCGTTCTTTTTCCAGAAATACAGGCGCGATCGGCTCTGCAGCGGAAATCGCGTCTGTGGGCATATCGATGGCGCGGGCGATTTCCCACCACATGGAAAATGGATATTGATTCATAGTAAAACTCCTTAAGATGCTCTGAATCCGTCGCGTTTCAGTGCCGAAAAGCTCGAATTTATGGCTTTTTCGCGCAAAAACAACCGGAAATCAGAGCTTTCTTTATGTTACGCCGGAATGACAAATAACGTAATGCCGACAACGGTCAGCGCGAGACTGATGAGATTGTTTTTGCCGATCTTTTCCCGGAAGCAGAGCCAGCCGAGGATCGCGGTCAGGAAAATCACGATCCCGGAGAGCAGCGGGAACTGGATCGAGGAATCCATCGTCAGGGCGCAGCGGAGCGAGAAGATGTTCCCCAGTCCGTTGCACAGCGCGTAGCAGGCGGTCATGGCGACACAGAGCAGGAAAACCTTCGGCACCATGGGACCGGCGGCAAGCTCATAGAATACCGTCCGGAACGGCTTTTTGTCTCCGCGCGCGCCGGTCACAGCGGTCAGAATGAGCATTCCCACCCCGGTGATCGTCAGGCAGACCACGGCGTTGAGCAGCACAAATTCGTCCGTACCGATGGCGTTCGGCGAGATCTGGTGTGCCTTCGAGAAAATGCTCACAAACCCGTTGCCGCAAAATACGACGAGGGATAATAGTGTGTATTTGATGAAATCCGAGCGGGAGCGTGCCTTACCGGACGGATCCTTTTCGCAAAGCGACGGGATGAGCGACGCGCACAGTACGAGGATCCCCGCGATCTTCAGTACCGTCACCGATTCGCCGAGCCAGAAGATCCCATAGAAGAACGGCAGCACCATCCCGCCTGCGAGACAAAAGCCGGATACCGCCGATACCTTGCCGTAGCGCATCGCGAACAGGGACGCAATGGAGCAGGACAGTCCCGACACCGCGTACAGAACGGAGTAGAGCAGCGCGGTACCATTGACGGCAAAGGAACGGGTCTTTACAGCAAGATAGAGTGCCATGCAGAGATAGACCGCAAACTGGTTCCAGAGCGAGACTGCGAATCCGCCGCGCGTGTTTTTCTGGAAATTCTTCTGGAAGAGAAACTGTACGGAGAAAAAGAGACAGGCGATGAGCAAATAGAGAAAATCCATGATGGCTCCTTATAAAACGAGGGAAAGACTGCCACGATGCTTCCGGTTGCCTTTCCCTCATTTCGATTATCGTTTATCTCTTGACCCGCGCGTTGCCGCCCCAGATCGACCAGATTTGTTCTTCATCTGCCGGCTGACCGTAGTCGGTGAGGAACGTCGTGGCAAGCGCACCGGACGCCCAACCGAACTGCACCCACTTTTCCGCATCCCAACCCTTCAGGATCGCGTAGAGCAGACCGCCTACAAAGCCGTCGCCGCCGCCGATCCGGTCCAGGACATGGATCTCTCTCGGCTCCGCAATGTGCCACTCGTCGCCGGCAAGCAGGATCGCCCCCCAGATGTGGCTGTTCACGTTCACGACCTGCCGCAGGG
>USGH01000090.1 GCA_900554225.1 uncultured Eubacteriales bacterium
CGGCGCGCCCCCCGCCGCCCCCCCCCCGGCGGGGGGGGGGGGCGGGGGGGGGGGGGCGCCCCGCCGCCCGCCCGGCTCGGTGTCGCTCTCGCAGCACCCCGACAACATCAAACCAAAAATAATACCCTTCTTCTCCACATACGTCCGGTCGATCTCCTCCAGCGCGTTCTGATACTTTCCGAGCATGACGGTCGGCGTGGTGCTCCAGAGCAGAAATACCGTGTCCGACAGTCCTGCCTCCGTCGCGAAATACATCTCACAGCCGAAATTCTCCATCGCGGACAGGGAGCCGATGTCTGCGTAGATCATACAGAACCATCCGTCCTTTCCGGAGCAGCGGCAGCGTCCCGTGCCATTGCGTCCAGGGCATCCACCGCCTGATAGGAGCTGCGGACAAACGGGCCGGACGATACGAACCGAAAGCCCATATCCAACGCTTCTTTTTTGTATGTGTCAAATTCCGCCGGGGTGACGTATCGCGCGAGGGGATAGTGCGCCGGGGATGGCTGGAGATACTGACCGATCGTCAATATTTCGCAGCCGGTATCGCGGACATCCCGCATCAGCCGGGTGATCTGCGCGTCGGTTTCCCCCAGTCCGACCATGAAGCCCGTTTTCGTATGGATGTCGGGTCTTGTCTCATGACAGTACCGGAGTACTGCGAGCGATCGGTCGTATTTTGCCTGCGGACGGACAGCGTCGTATAGTTCTGCGACCGTTTCCACATTGTGGTTGAGAACATCCGGAGAGGCGGCGAGGATCGTATCCAGTGCCGCAGCATCTCCCTTGCAGTCGGAAATCAGGACCTCTACGGTGGCTTTCGGTTGGTATTCCCGGATCGCGTGGATTACGGCGGCAAAATGAGCGGCACCTCCATCGGGCAGATCGTCGCGTGTCACACAGGTCACAACGGCGTGGCGCAGTCCGAGATCCCGTACCGCCTTGCCGATATGCGCGGGTTCTTCGGGATCCAGCGGCTCCGGTTTGCCGTGTACGACGTTGCAGAACCGACAGTTGCGCGTACATTGACTGCCCATGATCATAAAGGTCGCGGTGTGCTTGCGGTAGCATTCGCCGAGATTGGGACAGTTCGCTTCCCGGCAGACGGTGTGGAGACCGAGCGAGGTCATCATCTGCGCCACCTCCGCCACCGCATCGGGATTGTAGCGCACACGGAGCCAGTCCGGTTTTGGTGTGGGACGTTTCTTTTCCATGATCTTCTGTACTTCCTTCTTGTCTGCTGGACTTACGGTGCGATCTCTTCCGTTTCGAGTACCGTATCGTCCACTGCCACAGCGTCGCCTTCTTCCGCCTTTAGGGAGACGATCCGCAGTGCCGCCGGTGCCTCGATCTGGCTGACCACCTTGTCTGTCTCGACTTCAAAGAGTACCTGACCGGGTTCCACCACGTCGCCTTCCTCTACCATATATTGGCAAAGCACGCCCTCCGTCATGTCCGGGGACAGCTTCGGCATTTTGATTTTCAGTGCCATAATCAGTTTCCTTTCCGTATTGTTATGAAAACAGCGCGTCTGCCGGAATTGAGCCGTAGCCGTTTGCCGACAGCGCGGTATGGATTTCGTCCGGGCGTAACGGTACATTCGTAAGCGCGGGAACGGCTTTCGCGTCGATGGTCGCTGCCGTGATCCTGCCGTGGCGTGCCGTGTAGGAGATCTCTATACCGGATATGGTGCGTGTGAACGTGAACGTGGGAGATCTGCCGTAGATCCAGTCCCATGTGCGGTACTTTTCTTCCGCCAACCGATTGGCAAGCGCGGTTTCCGTCCCGTTCAGTTCCCGTGGCGCGATCCCGTCCGACAGTGCCATCCAGAGATACGCACGAAAGTCCGCAAGGGTCATCTCCGGCGCAAGATACGGCTTGATGTTCCCGACCGGTGCCGGTTTGCTGCGGATTGCCCTGGAGCGGATGGCAGCATTTTCCCGTGCGGTCGTCAGCCGATGCAGTACGGTGAGATCCGCGTCAAAAAGAAGGGTTCCGTGGTGGAGAACCGTCCCGCCGATCACGGCCTGCGCGTTGCCGGAGATCTTTTTTTCCGCCGCGACCAGGTCACAGATCCCGCCTTGCACGCAGGGTACGCCAAGTGCCGCTAACGCATTTGCCAGCGGACGGAGAAAATGCGGGTACCCCTCTCCGGCATTCTCGCGCGGCGTAAGGATCGTGTAGTTGAGATTGCCGAGATCGTGGTATACGGTGCCGCCGCCTGTGTTTCTGCGGACAACGGGGATTCCGGCAGCCCATACCTCCGGCAGGCAGACCTCTTCAAAGATGTTCTGGCTCCTGCCGCATACCACGCACGGCGGATTCTGCCAGAGCATCACGATCGTCTCGCCGGGATATAGGGTCACAAGTGCCTCCTCCGCCGCGATATTCACATAGGGATCGCGTCCGTAATTGTCGATGCAGAGCATATCAGTCGGGATTCCGTTCCGCAAGCAGATTGTGGTATTTCTGATAAAAGCTCTCGAAATACCCGCCGTCCATGGCGTCGCGGATCTTCTGCATCAGATCGTTGTAGAAGTAGAGGTTGTGCAGCACTGCCAGACGCATCCCGAGCATTTCCTTTGCCTTGATGAGATGGCGCACATAGGACCGGCTGTGGAGACGGCACGCCGGACAGCCGCAGCTCTCGTCGATGGGACGGGGATCGCGCGCGTATTTTTCGTTCAGGAGATTCATCTTGCCGTGCCACGTGAAAAGATTGCCGTGCCGCGCGTTCCGGGAGGGCATCACGCAGTCGAAGAAGTCCACGCCGCGATGCACACCCTCAAGAATGTTCTGCGGCGTACCGACGCCCATCAGGTACCGCGGCTTGTTCTCCGGCATGTACGGCTCCACCGCCTCGATGATCCGGTACATTTCTTCCGCCTCCTCACCGACTGCCAGACCGCCGATCGCGTAGCCCGCACAGTCGATTTCGCGGATCTTCTCCATGTGCCGGATGCGCAGATCCTCGTAGGTGCTGCCCTGGTTGATGCCGAAAAGCATTTGCTGCGGATTGACGGCGGCTCCGGATTCGTTCAGACGGTTTAATTCCTCTCTGCAGCGAAGCAGCCAACGGACCGTCCGGTCGCAGGATTGCTTCACGTAGTTGTACTCCGCCGGATTCTCGATGCACTCGTCAAACGCCATCGCGATTGTGGAGCCGAGATGGGACTGGATGCGCATGCTTTCCTCCGGACCCATGAAGATCCGCTTGCCGTCGATGTGGGACGCGAAATAGACGCCCTCTTCTTTGATCCGGCGGAGACTGGCGAGGGAAAACACCTGGAATCCACCGCTGTCCGTAAGCGTAGGCGCGGTCCAACCGGTGAACCTTTGCAGTCCGCCCATGTCATATACCAGATCGTCGCCCGGTCGAATGTGCAGATGGTACGTGTTCGACAGCATCACCTGACAGTGAACCTCACGCAGATCCTCCGCCGCAACACCGCCCTTGATCGCTCCGCAGGTTGCCACATTCATGAAAACCGGCGTTTCGATCGTTCCGTGCGGTGTGATCATTCTGCCGCGCCGCGCTTGCGATTCGGCTTCCTTGTGAATCAGAATATACATGAATTACTCCCGTTCTTATATAGGATACACGCGTACAGGACGCGCATGAATTTGCAAAATGAAAACATGTTGTGCAAGCAGGAAAAAATAGCTTGCAGGAAGCGTACCGTTCTCCTCGGCCCCCCGATTTCTCATACAAGCCGTGCGAATTGGCGTTCGATGGAGGCCTTTTTGATTTCAAAGGCGACTGGGCGGCCGTGGGGACAGGTGCGGATGACCGATGCGCCTTCCTTTTCCGGCTTCACAAGAAGTCTGTCGCAGAGCCAGCGAATGTGCGCCGCATCGTAGACCCGTCCCCCCTTGATCGCCGCTTTGCAGGAGGCCTGCCAGAGCTTCGTCTCAAAATATGCCGCAGACGCCGCTTCTACCGTGCCGGTTCCTTCCGTCAGACGGTTGACCAGACTGGTGAACAGCTCCACTGCCTCCGACTGCGAGAGCATATCCGGGATCTGCGTCAGAGATACGCGGACCACAGACACCGATTCCTCCGCCAGCGAAAATCCGTAGCCGAGCGATTCCAGGGAGGAACGATATTCCGCAATCGCCGCCGCTTCTGTCGGAAGAACGGTCAGCTCGTAGGGAAGGAGTAGCATTTGTCCGCCCATCGCCCGACTGCGCAGCTTCCGGCATAGCTCGTCAAAAATGATCCGCTCGTGCGCCGCGTGCTTGTCGATCATGAGCAGTCTGTCGTCGAGCTGCACGATCACATACGTATTGTACGCCTCCCCGAGGATCAGATACGGCGGCGCGTCATACGGCACATCCCGGGCAGGCACATCCGGCATACCTTCTGCGGATACGGCGGCAGCATCCGGCTTTGCCGACAGGTTGTCCGCTGCCGTCATGGGTTCGACAGTCTCCGTTTTTTCTTCTGTGACCGGTATGGCGCGCGGCTGTATTTCCGTTGATGCATTCGTTTGCGCAGCCTTTGCAGGCGATTCCCCTGTGGGGGATGCTTTTCCGGATGCCGCATCTGCCGGTGATCCGTCTGGAAACGATCCATCCACAGGGGATGCATCCGAAAACGGTCTGGCAGGTGCAGGGGTCGGAACCGCGCGCTCAAACATCGCTGTCTGCCCATTGTCCGTGATCCCGGCGGCGGATTCCATGTATTTGCGCACGGAGAGGTTGTCCGCTCTTCCGGTATCCGGGGGGGGCTGTGCAATGGACGACGGCTTTTCCCCGATTGCCGCACGGTGCTTTTCCAACAGCTCCGCAGAGATTTTCGAACCGTCCGACAGGCGTACCTTTTCCGGTGATGCAGACGGAGTGCTTTCCGACAAACGGAGCTGCTCGCCGCGCTGTGCCGGACGATCCTTCGGAACAAAGGCGTTCAGGTATTCCCGCGCCTTTTCTCCCTCCATCCAGAACGACTGTTTGACTGCCTGCGATACCGTGGATTCGCTGCGCGCCTGTGCGTTTTTCATCTCTGTCGATTCCGGCAGCGGTTCGCCAACCGGATGGGACAGCGTCAATTCCGGACGGATCGCGCTGGCGGTGAGGGCATTGCAGACTGCGTAGTACACTGCGTCAAAAACGACCTTTTCATTGGTGAACTTGACCTCCAGCTTTGCCGGATGTACATTCACATCCACGGCGCCGGGGGAGAGGGTCAGATGGAGTACGCAGAACGGAAATTTGTCGTGCGGGATCTTCGAGGCGTATGCCTGTTCGACCGCTGCCTGTGCCGTCCGCGATTTCACGTATCTGCCGTTGATGAAGAAGATCTCCATGTTCCGGTTCGGACGGTAGAGATCCGGCTCCGAGACAAACCCGTGTACGCGGATGGAACCCGATTCGTTCGTCCGATCCGTGCGCAGAGAGCGGAGCGCGAATTCTCTGCCGAACAGGGCGTAGATCACGTTTTTCAGATTGCCGTCCCCGGAGGTGTTGAACTTTACCTCGCCGTCCGACAGGTATTTGATCGCGATCTCCGGATGGGACAGCGCGATTTTTTCCGCTACCGCCGAACAGGCAGCCGCTTCTGTCGCGTCCTTTTTCAGGAATTTGCGCCGCGCCGGAACGTTGTAGAACAATTCCTCCACGAGAATGGTCGTTCCCGGCGGACACCCGGCTTCTGTAAGGGATAAGAGCTCCCCGCCGTGGCATTCGAGCGCGGCACCCATCGGATCCGCTGCCGTTTTCGAGAGAATCCGCACCTTCGCCACCGAGGAGATCGCCGCCAATGCCTCCCCGCGGAAGCCGAGCGTCAGGATCGCGTCCAGGTCGCTGATCTTACCGATCTTGCTTGTGGCGTGCCGGCGCAGGGCAGTGGGCATATCCTCCGCACTCATCCCGCATCCGTTGTCGGTGACACGTATAAAGGTGACACCCCCCCGCTTGATCTCGATGGTCACATTGGTCGCGCCTGCGTCGATGGCATTTTCCGCAAGCTCCTTGATCACGGAGGCAGGGCGGTCAACCACCTCTCCGGCGGCGATCAGATTGGCGATCTCAAACGGCAGTACATGGATTTTTCCCATGGATTCCTCCTTGTTTCTGGAAAATAACGGTCAGGAAGTCTCTGCTTTCCGTGTGTTTTTGCACGGAAAAACCAATGTATCCGCGCGTGTATGCACGCTTTTCAGCGCAAAAACGCGATGGCATCAGAGCATCCTCAGGACAAGAGCTTTTTCCACGCATAGATGAGGTTCAGTGCCTCAATGGGCGTCAGGGTGTTGATGTCCGTTTTTTGAAGCCGGTTCTTGATCTCATCCGCGGCAGCATCCGTGAATGTCAGAGCAAGCGGCGCGTCCGATTCCGGTTTTTTTGCCCCTTTTGGCGGCTTCACGGCATTTTTGTCCTCGGATTCCAGTGTTTTCAGAATCTCGCGTGCCCGTCTGGTGACCTCTGCGGGGACTCCGGCAAGGCGCGCCACCTCAATGCCGTAGCTGTCGTCCGTCGGTCCTCGGACGATCTTGCGCAAAAACGTGATGTCCTCGCCGCGCTTTTTTGCCGCGACATGGTAGTTTACCACACCGGACAATTCTTCCTCCAGCACCGTCAGCTCGTGATAGTGGGTTGCGAACATCGTCTTTGCACCGATCTTTCGGCTTGCCGTGTATTCCGCAACGGCGCGTGCAATGCTCATACCGTCGTAGGTGCTCGTTCCCCGGCCGATCTCGTCGTAGATGATGAAGCTGCGCCGGGTGGCGTTTGCCAATATGTAGGCGACCTCCTTCATCTCCAGCATGAACGTGGACTGTCCCGATGCCAGATCGTCCGATGCACCTACCCGGGTGAACAGCTTGTCCACGATCCCGATATGTGCTTCCGCCGCCGGGACAAAGGAGCCGAGCTGTGCCATCAGAACGATCAGCGCGACCTGCCGCATATAGGTCGATTTTCCCGCCATATTCGGACCCGTGATGAGCATGAGCGCGTCTCCGCCGGTGTTCAACGCGGTATCGTTCGGAACAAAGTAGGAGTCCTTCACAAACTGCTCCACCACCGGGTGCCTGCCGTCCGTGATCCGGATCTCATCGCTGTAATCGACCTCCGGGCAGACGTAGTTGTAGAGCGACGCCGCCTCCGCAAGGGATATATATACGTCCAGTCGGGCAAGCGCGTCCGCACAGGTCCGGATCCGTCCCGCTTCCCGGGCAACGGCACTGCGCAGCTCCACAAAAATATCGTATTCCAGTCCCTTGAGCTTGTCCTCCGCGCCGAGAATGGTCGCCTCCATCTCCTTCAGACCGTCCGTGATGTACCGTTCCTTGTCGGATAGGGTCTGCTTGCGGACGTATCCCTCCGGTGCCTGCTCCGCAGCGGAACGGGGCAGCTCAATGTAGTAGCCGAATACGCGGTTGTAGCCGATCTTCAGCCCCTTGATCCCGGTTTTTTCCCGCTCGGCAGCCTCAGTTTCGCGGATCCAGTCCTTGCCGTTGGTCATGATATACCGGAGCTGATCCACGTCCTCATTGTAGCCGTCCTTCAGGATGCCGCCCTCCCGGATCACAAACGGCGGATTGTCCACCACCGCTTCGTCGATCATCCGGTATACATCGTCCAACGGGTCGAGATCCTCATAGACGGACGACAGCTCACCGCCGGAGGGAACGTGAAATTCCGCCAGCAGTTCCCGCAGCTGCGGTATGATTCCCAGCGTCTGAGCGATTGCGCGCAGATCCCGTCCGCCGGCCGTCTGGTATGTCACCTTGGTGATCAGCCGTTCGAGATCGAGTACCCGCGACAACAGATCCCGGATCTCCTCCCGCAGCATGAAATTGCCGACGAGTGCTTCTACCGCCTGCTGTCTTGCCAGAATCTGTACCGCGTTCGTCAGAGGATGCTCGATCCGGTTTTTGAGCATACGTGCGCCCATCGCGGTTTCCGTTTTATCGAGAACCCAGAGGAGCGATCCTTTTTTATCCTTGGTCAGCATCGTCTCGCACAGCTCAAGATTCCGACGTGTGGCAAAATCCATTTCGAGAAACTGCGACGCTTCGTAGACGTGCAGATTCTTGATGTAGGAAATGTCCGTCATCTGTGTTTCCGCGATATAGGTAAGGGCGGCGCCGATTGCTACACGCGCACTCCGGGATACGCCGTCGAGGACGGAGGGATCAAACTGTACGTCCGTTTTGGCAAGGGCATCCTCCTCCGCGAAATACCGGATCGCACCCTCGGACAGCGATATGTTCTGCCGTTCCTGACAATACGCAGCGACCTTCGGCAGGGCGGTGAGGGAGGTGTTTACAAGAATCTCCCGCGGCGCATAGGTGGACAGCTCCGTGACCAGTGTGTCCTCCCCGTCCTCCGCCGCAAATGCCGTCGCACAGATATACGCCGTCGAGATGTCGCAGAACGATACGCCAATCACGTCTGCGCCGATGTAGATGGTGCAGAGGTAGTTGTTCACCTTGTCGTTGAGAAGATCCGTTTCGATCAGCGTCCCTGGCGTGATGATCCGGATGACCTCCCGCTTTACGAGATTTTTCGCCGTCTTCGGATCCTCCACCTGCTCACAGATCGCCACCTTGTAGCCGCGCTCGATCAGCTTGCCGATATACCCCTCGCAGGAGTGATAGGGGACACCGCACATGGGCGCACGTTCGTCCTCTCCGCAGTCTCTGCCGGTCAGAGTCAGATCCAGCTCGGAGGAAGCGGTCAGCGCGTCGTCGTAGAACATCTCGTAGAAGTCCCCGAGCCGGTAGAAAAGGATATAATCCTTGTATTGGTTTTTGATGTCAAAGTATTGCTGCATCATCGGCGTCATGGGACAAACCTCGTGTGTGAATGAATGTTGGAAAAAGGGAAGACCGGAAAAGCCCTGCTCCGGATGCGGACGGCGGACTTTCCCGGCATATTCTCTCTGTGAGACGGAAGGCTTGCGTCGTCTTGACACAAAACCAATTGCAGATCAGCGTTTTCTCAGTGGTGGTGATGGCAGTCGCTGCCGCAGGAGGAGCAGTCATGCGCACACGGACGCTTGCCGGTGATGACAAATTGCAGCTCACCGTAGACCTCGTTTGTCAGCGCGTCAAAGGCGTTCTTCGCGTCCACGTAAGCGACATAGACCGGATGTGCCACGATTGCGTTGTATAACGTGTCAATGCGGTCCTGGATCGTGTCGCGCAGATCGAGAGCCGCCTCGTCTTCGCCGTTTTTCGCGTACAGATCGGAGAGCAGATTCTGCTGCGTGTTGTATTCCGCGATCATCTGGTTCAGCTCGTCGCAGCTCTCATACGCCGCAATGCTCGATTCGATTGCCGCGCAGCGTGCGTCCGCCTTGATCAGCGCGCCGAGAGATGCGATAACTTCTTTCATTTCGGGGGTGAGAATTTCTTCCATGGGTTTGGTTCGGTTGTTGCGCTCCCGGGTTCTCTGGTTTTCGTCGGTTGCGTTGTTGTTGGTCATGGTGTTTGCGGCGTGGGGGTTT
>USGH01000091.1 GCA_900554225.1 uncultured Eubacteriales bacterium
AAGATCGATCCCCAGCACCACATAGGCTACGACGAATACAAGAAGCGTGGCGAATAAGGATTCCCAGACCGTGATGACGACGACCTTCCACCCGTTTTTCTTCAATACATCGAGGCGGAAAAATTCTCCGGTCGAGAACGCGATGAAGGCAAGGGCAATATCGGCAAGAAACGCCATGCCGTCGGTCACGGATTGCGGGATCAGCTTCAGGCAGTACGGTCCAAGCAAAATTCCGGTCAATATGTACGCAGTGACGTTCGGCAGCCGGAGCCGCTTGGTGATCCGCGTCGCCGCAAATCCGCAGAACAGCATCAGCGCAACAGAGATGATGACCATCGCCACACCCGACGCAGACTGCAATTTTTCATAAATCCCACCAGGCATACGTTCCTCCTCGATATAGGGGGGACGGTTTTCGAAAAGGATATGCAAAAAATCCCCGTGCCATGCCGTCCCGTTAGATTTTTTAATGATAACGCAAAGGCGGAGAAAAGTCAAGGGATTCGACGGCGGATTTACACTTTTGTAAAATGTATGTAAAGATTCTGTCATGAGTGGCACGCGCGCATACGTGTTTTGCGCTTTCTCGATTCGGAAAGAAACGGCGGTTCTAAGCAGCGAAGAAGTGGAGCGGCAGGTATATTATAAAGGAAGAAAACCGGCTCTCGAAATCCTTGGGGAAATCGGGAGCTATAACTGATTCGATAAATATCAAAACGCTATTGACAAACACCGCTATGTGTGTTATAATCTGATTAGAAGGATTTCTAAGTGAATTCATATAGAAACATCATCTTGCTAAAACGGTACCGATGGCGTGATGATTCTGTAAGAGAAGCCTTGGGGAGGAGATTTTCTATGTTATCGAGCGAAATGCTGGCAATTTATGAAAAGATCCCGCGCTCAAAATGTAAGCCAGGGTGCTGCAAGTGCTGTACGAACGTCATTCAGTTTTCGCCCAGTGAGCTTGTCCATATGGGCTCTTACGCCAATGACGGCTGTTGTTCCCACTGCGTAGACGGCAAATGCGCTATCTATGAGAATAGACCGTTTATCTGCCGTATCTACGGAACAAGCGAGCTGCTTGTATGTGAGGACTGCAAGCCGGAGAGATATTTGACGGCGGAGGAAACCACGGAACTGGTGCATATCTACCGTGAACTGTGGAAAGCGGAAGAGAACACGGTAAAAGACTGAATTTTGGCAAAACAAACGTATGCTTCATCAAATCACAAGGAGATACATCATGGAGAAAAAACACTACACCGGCGCGGAGACGATCCAGGCACTGACGTCGATCATTCAAGAGATGCAGGCGCGCGCGCAGGCGGAGGAATACGGCACACGGGATATGCGCGCGTTCGCGGACGGGATCTGCACCTGGTTCCTCCGCATGGGACTGATCCGCGGCGCATCGAAGGATGAGGCGGAAATCCTCTCGCTCATGGAGAGACGGATGGCGCAGCAGCTGTCCCCACGGCCGGAGATCCTCGCGGCGTATCGGGCATATACAGGCGAAGCGCACGGGATGCTCACCGTATACCTCTACGCGATGGCGACGATGATGGCACAGGGATACTGGCGGGATGCCGACACGCTTGCCGCCATGGACAAGGACGCGGATCCTGTCGGAGCGTTCCGGCAGTCGGTGAAGGTGGCGCTTTTACGGGACGGACTGACACGCTGGCAGAACTGGTGGCGGGAAAACGGGATCCCGGCGTTCGTCTGGGAGGTGGAGCACGATGGCTGAAAATCAGGCGCATACAGCGGAAAGCACGGCGGCGCTGTCCCCAATCGAAAGAGTGACGATTCTCAAAACCGTGGCAGATGAAACGCGCCTTGCCATTCTTGCACTGCTGGCAGAGGAGGATTCCTACGTAGAGCGCATCGCGGCAGGACTGTCCCTGACCCCGGCGACGGTTTGCTACCATCTCAAGAAGCTGGAATCCGTCGGCCTGGTCTCGTCCCACCGGACCCAGTTTTACCAAATCTACACGCTGAACCACACCCTGCTCGATCTGCCGCTTGGCGCATTTCTGTCAAAGCCGCAGCCGGACGCGGACAAGCTCTATCGGGACAAGGTATGGCAATCGTTTTTCGTGGGCGGCAGACTGACCCGGATCCCCGCACAGCTGAAAAAGCGGGAGATCGTGCTGTCCCGGATCGCGCAGGAATTTGCGGAAAACCGGTTGTACACGGAGTCAGAGGTCAACGAGATCCTCACCCGGTATCACGAGGACTACTGCACCCTGCGCCGGGAGATGATCGCCTGCGGCTTTCTCAAAAGAGATCACGAAACGTACACGGCGGTTGGGCGCGCGGAATGAAATTTTGCAAAAAAACCGGAATTTTCCTGTCAGCGGATCCCGTTTTGAGGCACTATATGGGCGAAAGGAGGCGAGGATATGCAAATACCGGATGGCGCGGCGGGGAGCGGGGCGCAGATGGAGACACTTTTCTACTTCTGTCTGCGCAAAACGAGCAGCGCGGATGAAGCGGCGGAGCTGTCGCAGGACATCGCGTTGGCCGCTCTGGACGCGCTCCATCGGGGGGCAAAAATCGATCATATGCCGGGGTGGTTCTGGCAGATCGCGCGGAATCGCTACGCACGTTGGGCAGAACGACGGCACAAGATCAGGGACACCGCGGCGGAATCCGACATCACGGCATATGAGATTGCGGAATCCGACGGCGACCTGTCCGACGCCATGGTGCGCGCGGAGGAGCTGTCGATCCTGCGGCGGGAGCTGGCGTTTGTGCGGCACGAATACCGGGAAATCCTGGTCGCGTACTATCTCGAAAACCGCCCGATCCGGGATATTGCATCCTCGCTTTCCTTATCTGTAAACGCCGTGCAGCAGAGATTGTCTCGCGCGCGGAAAACCGTAAAGGAAGGTATGGATATGGCAAGAGAATTTGGGGTACGCAGCTATCAGCCGGAGAATGTAGCCTTCACCACGAACGGCAGAGATGGCAAAAACGGACAGCCGTGGACGATCCTGACCCATCTGCTCTACAAGAACATCTTTTTGGAGCTGTCCGGCAATCCGGAAACAGCGGAGGAGGTGTCCATTGCCCTCGGCATCGCATTGCCGTACATGGAGGATGAGCTTGCGTTTCTCGTGCGGGAGCAGCTTGTCAAAAAGGTCGGCAACCGGTACGAGACGGATTTTCCCATCGTGAGCCGAGAGGAGCAGCGCGCGGTGCATGAGAAAAGCTTGGCGGTCGCGGGTCCGCTGACGGATACGCTCTGCGCCATTGTGGACACCTATGCGGCAAACGGCGGCGCGAAGGCGCGCTTTGCCGAGATCGGCTATGAAAACGCGAAGTGGGCGCTGCTTATGCGGGTTTTTGATAAACTCGAATGTGCGGAATACGCGAAAAGCCCAGACAGACCGGACGACGGCGCGTGGACGGTCACCGGATACGAGACCATCGATTGGGTGGAACCGCATTTTGTCGGGCAGCACGGCGGATACGGGGAAACGGAGGCTGTCCCGTTCTGGCAGTACAAATTCCAGTGGCAGAATCTATGGAACAACACGCCGACGTTCCTCACCGAACTGGAAGCGCAGACTCTGTGGGACGCCGCCACCGGACACGCGGACAAATGCGACCCGGCGACGCTTGCGCGACTGATTTCCTATGGCTATTTCCGCCGCGATGGGGACAGGCTCACACCGCTGTTCGTGCGCCTGGATCCGGACGCCGCGGAAACCTATGGGGCCGATGTCGCCGGAAAGCTGCACACGCTTGCGCAAAAGGCACGGGAGATGTTCCGGGAAAATCCGAAGCTCAAGCGCGGATACGTCCTCGAAGAAGCGATCGCGCGCGGCTGGCTCCGGTACGACGGGTCCCTGCCAAGCGTGGGGGCGTATCTGGTGGTATAAACAACAAAAAGGAGGGGTTACGCGACCTCTCCTTTTTCCGTTGGCAATATATCCGCGATTTCCTTGGGACGCGCCGTAAAACAGTCTGGGGCAGCGTGTCCTTCAGTTGTACACCTTCATGAGCTTTTCGATTCTGTTGTTCCATACCTTTGTTTTGGACGCGACATCGGAGGCGAGACTGCCCGCCTTGTTGGTCAGGATGGCGTTCGCGAGTATGGTGTGCGGCCATTCGAGGGCGGTGGAATACGCGTACTCAAACGGCAGGACGGCGTGCTCCCGGATCAGCTCCAGCATGACGCTCGTTTCCGGGTCGCGGCTGTACCGTTCCTTCAGCGCGGTGTCGTAGTACGCCGGGACCACCAGCTTGTGACCGTAGTACGCCAGCGATTCGAGCACCTTTCCGGTCAGCGCAGGATCGTTTGTCGTGATCGGCACGTAGGTCATCTGCGTCGAGGTGGCGATCAGGGTCCGGTAATTTGCCTGCTCGTCATCCAGCTTCGGGAACGGCAGGATCGCGAAATCGTCCTCCATCTCCCGCAGCATGTCGGTACGGTCGAGATGGGAGAGGAGGAACGCGCTTCTTCCCTCGGCAAAGGACGCGGTCTGCTTGTCGGCATCGTAGCTTTCCGTGTTGATCGCGACAGAGGGATTGGCGGCAATGGCGGAGGCGAGCTTGTCCGCGGCGTAGGCGGCACGATCCGTCAGTCCGACCACGTACGGTACGCCGTCGCCATCCAGCGCGATCATCGGCAGATCAAACGACGCCTGCACGGTCCAGAACGGCACGTTTGAGATCGTCAGTCCGACCGTATCGACCACTGGATCGATCTTTCCGTCGCCGTTTACGTCGGTGGCAAACTGGTTCGCCAAGGAGAACAGCGCGTCAAAGGTCCAATCCCCGTCCCGCACCATCTGGTACAGCGTGGCGGAATCGAGACCGGTGCCGGACGCGAGCAGATCGAGATTGGCGAACGAGACGGCAAACCGCTTGTACATCGAGATGTTCATGTCCCCGATCACGTTGATGAGCTTGCCCTGGATGTTCAGATCGTTCTGCATTTCCGTGATCCACCAGGGATTGTTCAGATTCACGTCGGACAATGTGTTGATATCGAGATAGTACTCCGGGGTCGCGTACATCTGCATGCAGGAGATCATCGCGCACACAATGTCGTATGTCCCCTCGTTCGCCAGCACGCTTGCCTTGACCAGCTCCCAGAACTTCTCCCGGTCCCCGCCGTCATACGCGCCCGGCTTGCTCACCACATCGAGCTTTACGTCCAACAGCTCCTCCACGGCGAGATTCCGGTTGTACACCGCGTCGTTCAGAAGCTCCCCGGTCAGCTCGTCGGCGAGAAATTCGTAGTTGCACTGATCGCTTGTGAGGATCGTGAACGTTTTGCCGCCGTTTTCCTCCTTGGTGATCTGGAACAGCGCCGCCTCCGGATCCTCTGTCTCTGTTTCGGTCTCGCCATCGCCCGCGCCATCGCCAGCTGTAGACGATACGGTATCGGTGGTGTTCGCGGCGGCGCCGGATTCGCCCGTTTTTCCGCCGCATCCGGCAAGCAGGAGTGCGCAGAGCAGCAGTACAAAAATGCGTTTCATCGGTATTCTATCCTTTCTTAGCCAGTGTATCGGCTTATTGATTCATCGATTTATCGGTATTCCGGCGCCATTTCGTGGAAGACAGCACCTTTGTCGATCATGATGTGCCGCACCGTGCGACCATCCACATCGGAAAACGGCTGATCGTTCTCAATGGACAACCGCGCGGCGATTCCGGCAGCTTCTCCCATCGCGCGACAGCAATTCTGCATCCGTGCGGCACCATGTGCGACAAAATCCATCCCCGCGCACCGTCCGGCAACAAGCAGCCCCTCGATATGCCGCGGTACCATGATCCGGTATGGAATGTCGTAGTATGGATACGGGTCGTGCAGCTTCTCCCAAAAGACAAAGCAATCGTGTTCTGTGAAGTCCGCGCCGTGGATGTCCACCGGATACCGGTTCTGACAGATGGAATCTGCGAATTTCCTGTAGTGCAGCACATCCTCACCGGTCAGCACGTATTCCGCCTCGATCCGCCTGGACTCCCGCACGCCGACCATCTCCGAGATCTCCGCGACATAGGCGTTCTCAAAGCCCTCGAAGTACTTTTTGTAGAAGCGCAGGTGGCGCTCGATCCGCCTTCTGCCGTCCATGTGCATCCACGACGCGGTGCGCAGATCGAGGCTGTCCGTGTTGTCGCGAAACTCCGGACAGTTGAAGCACAGTCCGTCGTGCCGTCCCGGAATCGGGAAGACCATCCAGACCTTGTAGTCCATGAGATCCAGCTCCCCATCCGCGACCGCCTTTTCAAAATACCGGTCCAACGGCATATTTCCCTTTCCACGCGAGCCGACTCCGTAGATATGAGGGTAATCGTAGGGATGCGGATGTTCGGAATGCGCGTTGACGAATGCCTGGAACCGCGGCAGATCGATCCCGCCAACGATGTAGCGCAGCGAGGTCGGCTGATTCTTCCCGGTCTCCGGATCTCCTTTCGCAAAGGCACAGCCCATCGCCACTGCCACATCCGCGTCCCCGGTGCAGTCGATCACGCGCTTTGCGAAAATCGCCTGCTCCCCTGCCTTTGTCGCACAGGTGACGCCTGTGATCCGATTGCCCTCGCGGATGCAGGTGTTGAAGAACGCGTGGAAGAGCACCTCCACACCGTATTCGCGGCACAGCTCGTCCAGGATGAATTTGAGATAGAGCGAGTCCTGCCACGCCCGATTGTCGTCGGTATCCGGCATATTATAACCGCGCGCCGAGAGAGTACGGTTGATCCGTTCGCCGAAATACGAGCACTGCGGATTGCCCTCCATGCAGGTCGGCATCACCGGAAGAACCAGACCGACCGTCCCCGAACCGCCGAGTGAACCAAACTGCTCCACGATCAGCACAGACAAACCCTCTCGCGCCGCGGACAAGGCAGCGATCACCCCGGCAGTTCCGCCGCCCACAACACATACATCGTAGGTGCCGTATACCGGAATCTCCCTTCCCGGTATTGTGTATCCCATAGTGTATAGTCCCCCTTTTTTGAAAATCCCGTTGACTTATTCCGAGAGATCGGATATAATGAATGCGGGAGCCTTTTTGTAAAGATTCTGTACATACCGTGTATTATAGCAGAGAAAAGCCGTTCTTTCTATGAAAAAGAAACCAAGATATGGGAAAAAACGACACTATGGAGGTGAGCGCGCATCATGAACGTCACAGAGTGGCTCGACGTGTGTCCCCTGTCCGTATACAGCGTGCAAAGCGATATTCTGCATGAGGCGAAACGGCGGGAGAACACGCATCTGAACACGCATCGGTATCTTTTGCTGCAGGGCGGGACCATGCGCTTCCAATCGGCGGACAGCTCGTTCACCCTCCATCCCGGGGACGTGCTCTTCACGCCGAGCGGCTACCATTACAGCTATCTGCTCTCCGAGGACGCGCGGTACACGAATGTTTTCTTTTTCCTGCACCCGCCGGCGGAACCGATCCCGGACAACGCACCGTTTTTCACGGACTGTCTGTTCATCGAAAAGCGGGCGGATTTTGAAAAAATGATCGAAAAGGCACTCCGAGAGGAGACGGAACACCCACGCGGCTACCACGTGATGCAGAAGGCTCTGGTCCGGGAGCTGCTGATCGAGACGCACCGCATATTCTCCGGGGAGCCTGCCGCACAATTCCGCTCTCAGAGCAACGCGATCCTCGCTTACATCCAGCTGCACATCGCCGAGCCGATCTCCCGTGAACGTTTACAGGCAGAATTTCATTTTCATCCGAATTACATCAATCGACTGATTCACCGCGCGACCGGGATGACTCTGCACCAGTACATCATCGAAACACGAATGCAAAAAGCGAAGGAGCTGCTCGCCTTTTCAACCCTGTCCATCGCGGAGATCGCGCAAAGTCTCTGCTTCTACGACAGCAGCCACTTCTCCGCAACCTTCCAGAAGCACACCGGCGTTACGCCGTCGTTTTTCCGCAGCTCGTTTTGACCGGTGTAAATGGAACCAAAAAAAATCCGTTGGCGGCAGGATTTTCTCTTGCAGCCAACGGATCGGCTTGCTGATCCTCAGAGCAGACATACCCCGCGCGTGCCGCACATACAATAAAGACGGGTTGTACCGCAGCTTCGGTATTCCCCGTCTTCTTTTTTTGTATGTGCATTGCAGGAAACGTCTGCCATATCCGAAAAATTCCGGCATCGGTAAAAATAAAAATGGCAGAAAAACAGGAAGACCCCAACGAAAACGCATTTTCACCGGGTCTCACAAAATATTGCTCCGCATATGTATCCGTCACATATCGATCTGGGTCGCTTGCAGCTCATGCAGACACTTTTTGCAGATTTTTTTTCCTTTGTAGGTAACGACATCCTCCGCATCGCCGCAGAACAGACACGCGGGTTCGTATTTCTTCAGAATCACGCGATCATTCTCCACGAAAATTTCCACGCCGTCGCCGGTTTCGAGTTCCATGCGCCGCCTTGTCTCGACCGGGAGAACGATTCTGCCCAGCTCATCGACCTTACGCACAATACCAAGGGATTTCATAAAAGCCCTCCAGGCCACCTGTATTTGTTCCCCTGCCATCGGTGGCTTCGGCAGCGGGTGACGAAATCCGATCTGCTTTTGGTAGAGGATTTCCTTGTCTCCCTTATATTACCATATCTATTTCTTTTTGTCAATAGGATGCGACAATATTTTTTTGCATTTCTTGAAATATTTTCCTGTGGAGGAATCTTCCATATGCTCGGAAAATCCTTTTTTGTCCTTTTTTGTCTGTCCCTGTTTTTTACCGGAATCACTGGCGGAAACGGGGAGATCACACCGCGCGTTCTTGCCGGGTGCTCGTCGGCGATTCGGTACACTCTGTCGCTGTGCGGCATGATGGCACTGTGGAACGGCGTGCTGGAGGTGCTGCGCCATGTCGGGATTCCGGAGAAGCTGTCGCGCCTCCTCTCCCCACTCTTTTCGCACATCTTCCCGACGGCATGGCGAACCGGGGTCGGGAGAGATGCGATCACCTGCACCCTCTGCGCCAATCTCATGGGTCTGTCGAACGCCGCGACGCCCTATGCCCTTTCTGCCATGGAGGAAATGGACCGGGAGAATCCGCAGCCGGAGAGAGCAAGCGACGACATGGCGACCCTCGCGGTTCTGGGATGCGCCTGCCCGTCCCTCCTTCCGACAACGATCCTTGCTCTCCGTTACGCTGCCGGCAGTACATCTCCCGGACGGATCCTCGTGCCGGTCTGGATTGTCTCCGGGATCTGTCTCCTCGCCTCGGTCCTGCTCAGCCGTGCGTGTGCGGGAATTGCCGAAACGTCACGGCGGAAAGGAACGCGGGATTAGGCGATGGAGCTTCTCACAAAATGCGCGGACTGGGTAATG
>USGH01000092.1 GCA_900554225.1 uncultured Eubacteriales bacterium
ACTTCCGGATGAGCAAATACGCCGATTGGCTGATCGATTACATCGAGAGCCACCCCGGCTTTATCGAACCGGAAGCGCGTCAGAAGGAAATGATCGGCAACTTTTTAAAGCCCGGTCTTCAGGATCTCTGCATCACCCGTTCCAATTTCCGTTGGGGTATTCCGGTGCCGTTTGATCCGGGGCATGTAACCTATGTGTGGCTCGACGCACTCTGCAACTACATCACGGCTCTCGGTTACGATCCCGCAAACGAGGTACAGCCGGAGAATTTCCAGAAATACTGGCCCGCGGACGTTCACGTCATCGGCAAGGACATCATGCGCTTCCACTCCATCTACTGGACGATCTTCCTCCACGCGCTCGGTCTGCCGCTGCCGAAGAAGATTTTCGGTCACCCGTGGTTCAAGTTCGGCGAGGACAAAATGTCCAAATCGCGCGGCAACGTGATCTACTCCGATGAGCTGGCAGCCCACTTCACCGTAGACGGTGTACGGTATTATGCACTTGCCGAAATGCCCTATCTGAACGACGGCTCCATCACCTACGAAAGCATGGTCAACCGCTACAACACCGACCTTGCAAACAACCTTGGCAACCTTGTCAACCGCACCATCGCCATGACGAAAAAGTATTTTGGCGGGATCGTGCCGGAACCAGGCAGCGAGGAAGGTCCGGACGCAGAGCTGAAGGATGCCTGCCGCACCGCCGTGGAGAGCTTCACCGGCGACATGGAATCGTTCCACCTTGCCGATGCGTGTGCCGATATTTTCACGATGCTCCGCCGCGCAAACAAGTATATTGACGAAACCACTCCCTGGACACTCGCAAAATCCGAGGAAACCCTGCCGCGGCTGAAAACCGTGATCTACAACCTTCTGGAAACGATCCGCACCGGTGCCGTACTGCTCACCTCCCTTCTGCCCCAGACCGCGGAATCCATTTTCCGCCAGATCGGCACGGATGTCACCGATTTCGATTCCGTATCCGCATTCGGCGCACTTGCTCCGGGCAAAGAGGTCGGCGAGGCTGTGCCGCTCTTCCAGAGAATCGATGAAGAAGCACTGATCGCCGAATGGCACGCAAAGCAGGAGGAGGCAAAAAAAGCAGCGGAAGCAGCACAGCCGAAAACCATCGAAAAGCCGGAAGGCATCGCGCAAATCGGGATCGACGATTTCATGAAGGTGGAGCTGCGTACCGCACAGATTCTGGCTTGTGAAAAGGTACCGAAAGCCAAAAAGCTCCTCAAATTGCAGGTCGATCTCGGCTATGAACAGAGGCAGGTCGTCTCCGGCATCGCAAAATTCTACGAACCGGAAGCCCTCATTGGCAAAAAGATCATCTTAGTCGCCAATCTGAAGCCCGCCGTGCTGTGTGGGATCGAATCCAACGGCATGATCCTGGCATCCGGAGAAGATGAGGTGCGTGTGGTATTCCTTTCCGACGACACGCCGCTCGGGGAACGGGTACGGTGAGTCCTGTGGGATTTTTCGACACCCACGCGCATTATGACGACGAACGCTTCGCCGCGGAATTCGCCATGGACGCAAACGGTCGGCACTACGCAGGGACGGACGGCGCGATCTCGTATGTACACGACTGCGGGGCGGACTACATCTGCAATGTCGGTGCAAGTCTGCGCTCCTCCCATGCGTCCCTGGCTCTGGCGGACCGATACCCGTTTGTCTATGCAGCAGTTGGGCTTCACCCCTCAGACGCACAGCGCATCCCGGTCGGTATGGAGGAAGACGCACTCTCAGAGCTCCGGGAAATGGCACGGCACAAAAAGGCGGTCGCAATCGGGGAGATCGGTCTGGACTACCACTACGACGATACCGACCGGGCAAGACAGCACTGGTTCTTTGACCGGCAGCTCACCCTTGCGGAGGAAGCAGAACTGCCCGTTGTCATCCACGACCGCGACGCACATGGGGACACATTCGCTCTGCTGTCCCGTCACAATGTCCGCGGTATCATTCACAGCTGTAGCTGTAGTGCGGAAATGGCGCGGCAGTACGTCGAAATGGGATTCTTTATCTCCTTTTCCGGCCCGCTGACCTACAAAAACGCAGCGCGGGTACGAGAAGCGTGTGCCGCCGTACCGCTTGAGAGACTGCTGCTCGAAACGGACGCGCCGTACCTGCCGCCGGTTCCGCATCGCGGGGAGATGAACCATTCTGCCTATCTGCCGCTGACCGGAGAGGCGATGGCGCAGATCCACGGGGTCTCTCTGGCAGAAATGCTCTCGATCACACGCGAAAACGGCTGCCGCGTCTACGGGATCACTCCCGACTGAATCAAATTCGTTCACGAAGAAGGCTTGTCATGGTAATTACGTACAACATCAAAAACAGTTTGTATCTCAACATTACAAACCACTGTACCAATCGATGCGATTTCTGTATCCGGGATCACGGTACCGGACTCTATGCCAGTCTCAAGCTGGAGAGAGAACCCGCTCTGGACGAGATCCTCGGCGATGTGCTCTCACAGAATCTGCACAAATACAAGGAAATCGTATTCTGCGGCTATGGCGAGCCTACCTGCCGGTTATACGATCTGCTTGCGATATGCAAAAAGCTGCGCGAGGTAACGGACACGCCGATCCGGCTGAATACGAACGGACACGCATCGCTCATCTCCGGCGAGGACACCGCTCCGATGTTCAAAGGACTCATTGACGTCGTCTCCATCAGCATGAACGCTGCCGATCCGGACACGTACTATCAGCTCTGCCATCCGAAATTCGGCGAGGATACGTATGTGGGAGTACTCAAATTCGCCCGCGAGATCAGCAAATACGTGCCGAAGGTGGTGCTGACCGCCGTGGAGAGCACCATTCAGACGGACGATGTGGATCGCTGCCGCCGGATCGCCGCGGATCTCGGTGCGGAATTCCGGCTGCGTGAATACATATGAGAATCGCGGCGCATACCTATAGATAATACCGCAATACACGAGGATCCATGGAAATTTGCCCTCGTGTATCTTTTTGCAAAGGATAAAAAGCATGAAATCGATCAGAGAGCTATACAAAATCGGGCATGGTCCGTCCAGCTCGCACACTATGGGACCACAGAAAGCCGCTGCCTATTTTGCAGGCAAGCATCCGGATGCCGATCATTTTGCTGTGACCCTATACGGTTCGCTTGCCAAAACCGGTCGCGGTCACTGCACGGATACGGTGATTCTCGATACGTTTGCACCGCGCAAATGCGAAATTCTGTGGAACCCGGAGCCGGATTTTCCGATGCCGCACGAGAATACAATGGATCTGTGTGCGTATACGGCGGATGGATGGGAAATCGATCGGATCCGTGTGCTGTCCGTCGGCGGCGGAGAGATCCGCATTGAGGGGATCCCGGAGCTGGATGCACCGGAGATCTACCACGAGAACCATTTCACGGAGGTCGCGGAATACTGCAAGGATCGCAATATGCGCCTGTCCACGTATGTCTACGAGCATGAGGACGTGGATTTCAAGCCGTTTCTTGAAAAAATCTGGCTCGTGATGAACGAAGCGATCGATATGGGGCTGCAAAAACGCGGTACACTCCCGGGTGGACTTGGCGTAGAGCGAAAGGCGCAATATCTCTACAACCAGCGGCACATCGACGAATCGCCCAACACAAGGGAAAACCGGATCGTATGCGCATATGCTTTCGCGGCAAGTGAACAAAACGCAGACGGTGGAGTCATTGTTACGGCTCCGACCTGCGGCGCATGCAGTGTGGTGCCGTCGGTACTCCGATATTTCCGCGAACAGAAGGGCTTCACAAACGATAAGATCCTCGACGCGCTGGCAGTTGGCGGACTTGTCGGCAATCTCGTGAAGGAAAATGCGTCCATCTCCGGTGCGGCGTGCGGCTGTCAGGCGGAGATCGGCACGGCTTGCTCGATGGCAGCGGCGGCACTGTGTGAGCTGCACGAAATGTCCATCGACCAGATCGAATACGCTGCGGAGGTCGCCTTGGAACATCATCTCGGACTCACCTGTGACCCGATCTGCGGGCTTGTCCAGATTCCCTGCATTGAGCGCAACGCCGTAGCAGCCATGCGTGCCATCAACGCGCTGAGTCTTTCGAATTTTCTCTCGGAAACGCGTAAGATCTCATTTGATATGGTGGTAAAGACCATGTACGAAACCGGTCGCGACATCAACGCGCGCTATCGGGAAACCTCCGCAGGCGGTCTTGCCAAGCTGGAGCTGTGATATGGAAAATACTGTACATCTGGAACGGATCTGCACCGCGAATGTCTGGAAGATCCTTGCTTTAGAGGTGGACGACACCCAGAAAGCCTTTGTCGCGACCAATACGGAAAGCATCGTGGAAGCATATCTCGCCCTATCCGTCGGCGGTCACGCGTTTCCTTTCGGAATCTATGCCGGAGATGTGCCGGTCGGATTTCTCATGATCGGCTACGACGTGGACGAAAGCTGGACAGACGCGCCGCAGATCGCGCAAGACAACTATTCCCTATGGCGGCTGATGATCGACAAGCGGCATCAACACAAAGGCTACGGCAGACAGGCGGTCGCACAGGCATTGGACTTCATCCGCTCTGCGCCATGCGGAAAGGCGGAGTATTGCTATCTGTCGTACGAACCGGACAACGCAGTCGCAAAAGCACTGTATGCTTCGTTCGGTTTCCAGGAGACAGGGGATAAAGACGGTGACGAGGTAATCGCCGCGCTGCGACTGTAGGAATACGGTACTGATATTCCGGCAATACTACCGTTTTTTCGTGCACACATCCCCTTGACAACGGGCGTTTTTTGTGCTATACTGTCTTCAAATTCAATAACGCACCGCGGTTCCCGTTTTTTTACGGGATCAGGGGGAAGTTCGGTGAAAATCCGTCGCAACCGTCATTACCGTAACAGGAACGCTCCCGTTTCTCAAGTCGGAATACCTGCCGCAGCGCGTTCTTTCAGGATCTACATTTTTGGACAAGAAGAATGCAGCCGTATGCTTTCCGTTTTCTGAGACGGGGTGTTGTTTTGCTGCACTTCCTGTTCGCGGAGATGGGAGCTTTGGTTGCGCGCGTTCTTTTTTGCAGAACGCGTTTTTTGTTCGATCCGTTTCCGTTTATCCGCATTCCGATCGCCGCAAAGGAGTCGTGCAGCCATATGGAAAAATACACGAGAGAATCCGTTCTTGTGCTGCTCCGGACGAAATACGACGCGCTTTGTGCCGCCGGAGAGAATCGGTATCCACGCCGTTCGGATTTTTCCGCCGCCGAGGTCTGTGCCGTCAAAGCCTATCTCGGACCATGGCCGCGCGCGCTGGAATCCGCCGGAATCAAACCGCCGCGCCAGGATGACCGGCTCGCGCGCAACCGAGAAAAGCGGATCCGTGCCAAGCGAAACCGCCGTTTGCAAGGTGTCCTGCCGGACGCTGCGAACGCGGATACAGCACCGCAGGCGAAAACGGAAAACGATCCCCACATCCCCGCGACCATCGAACAAAAATAAGGAGTAACCATCATGAAAAAGACCATTCTCACCGTACTTTGTGCCGCACTGCTTCTCGGTACGACAGCCATCCCCGCCTATGCCGCAGACAGCGAAACCGTATACGTATCCATCGCGGACGAAAATGGCGATCTCGTTCTGCCGTATCAGCCCGTTACCGTAACCGACATCGACGGCGATGGCGCACTGACGATCAACGATGCCCTGTACGCAGCGCACACCACCTATTATGACGGCGGCAGCGACGGATACGGCTCCGCACAGAGCGATTGGGGGCTTTCCTTAACCAAGCTGTGGGGTGTCGAAAACGGCGGCAGCTATGGCTATTACGTGAACAACGCGTCTGCCATGAGCCTTGCCGATCCGGTATCCGCAGGTTCCTATGTCGCAGCATTTGTCTATACCGACACGGCCGCTTTCTCCGACACCTACTGCTATTTTGACGCACAGCAGATCACGGACGGCGTGGTTGGCGACAGCATCACACTGACCCTTTCCGCAGCAGGATTTGACGAAAACTTCGCACCGATCTCCTACCCGGTTGCAGGAGCGGAAATCACCGTAAATGGTGCCGCTACCGGTGTGTATACCGATGAAAACGGTGTGGCAAGCGTACCGTTCTATACCGCAGGTACCTACACGATCAGCGCACACTCCGACAGCCAGACGCTTGTTCCGCCGGTCTGCCTTGCCGTGATCGGAGAAAACGCACCGCAGACTGCCGATTATGGCGTATGGTGCCTGGGCGGTGCTGTCGTGATGCTCGGTGCGGCATATGTAACTGCACGCAAAGAGCGTTCTTATGAAAACTAAGCGATTCACATATCTTTTTACGATCCTTCTCTGTATTGCCATACTGCCACATTCCGTTTTGGCGGACAATGCCGTCGGTGCCTTTGACATCGGCGGTATTGTTGCATCCTATGGTGCTGTGGATGTGCAGTCCTTTCTCGATACCACGGTCACAGAGGGAGCCGGAGAAAGCACGGATTTTTTCGCAATCGCACTGCGGGCACGATACAGCGGTCTCGATTTCACCGCCTATGCCAACGTGCTGCAAGCATACTGTACAGCCACTACGCCAATCAACCCTGTATCCCGTGAACGGATCGCGCTGGCGATGCTTGCGTGTGGTGCATGTGATGCGGAGGATCCTTTTGTTGTGGACACCGCAGACACATGTATCGGCGCGCTTGGCATCATGAGCGAGGTATTCGGACTCCATCTGCTCACAAACGGCGTGCCGTCGAATACCCATACCGTAGAGGAGACCGCACACGCTCTGCTCGCCAGACAACACGCAGACGGCAGCTTTTCCGTGACCGGTAATTCTGGAGATGTGGATACGACCGCCATGACCGTCACTGCCCTTGCCGCTTGTCGTACCATGCTGTCGGATACGAACGCGGACGTTCTGTCTGCCGCAGAGGTTTCCGATGCCATAGAAACCGCTATCGACTGGCTCGCTGCAAAAAAGACCGCGGACGGTCAGTTTGCAAGCTATGGAGCCGTCAACGCAGAAAGCGGCGCGCAGGTTCTTATCGCACTTGCCGCCTGTGGAATGGATCCGGCCGCCGACGCACGATTTGCAGACGTCGTGGATGGTCTGCTTGCTTTTCAGACCGCGGACGGCGGTTTTTCCCATTTGCTGGACGGAGAAAAAAACGACATGGCGACCGTGCAGGTGTTTTGCGCCATGGTCGCGCTCTGGCGGATACAGAATGGGTACGGCCCGCTGTATCGCATCGACGACGCAGCTCTGCCGGAATATGTACCGATAGAAGCAGCGGAAGCTGTAGAATCGGCGACAGATACTCCGGAAGCGGACACAGCCGTTACCATACCGGCAGCGGATCCGTCCACGCAGCCCGCAGAGAGTGTTCTCCTTCCCGAAACAGGATCCGCACCGTCTGTCGTATGCATCGTGCGCCTTGTTTGCAGCGGCGGGATCGTGATCGCCTGCACCTTCTTACTTATCCTCCAGAAAAAACGCGGCAGAAAACATATCGGCAATTATCTGCTTCCGGTGGGATGTGCTGTCGTACTGCTGATTGGCGTCTGGTGTATCCGGATCACGTCCGTTTCGCAATACTACAGAAATGACTACAACGTGGGGGATCCGGTTGGCAGTGTGACCATAGCGATCCGGTGCGATCTGGTGGCGGGAGAGGCGGACTACATTCCTGCGGACGGGATCCTGCTTGCACCGGAGGAATTTCCCATTTCGTCCGGAGATACCGTGTACGATGTGCTTCTCCGTGCGGCGCAGGTACATAAGCTCTCCATCGACGCGCGTGGCAGTGACAGCTATACGTATGTCGCCGGGATCGGATACCTGTATGAGCTTGCGTTCGGCGATTTGTCCGGCTGGGTCTATCGCGTAAACGGCACCTCCCCGACGGTTGGCTGCGGCGCGTATACCGTAGAGGACGGGGACACCATCGAATGGCTGTACACCTGCGACCTCGGCACGGATCTTGCCATCTATGACGGAGGTGTCCATTGAGCCATTCACTGTTGTCGAAGATCCATCCGGCAGTCGTTTTCCTCTACTTCTGTCTGACCGGCGGTATCGTACTGTTTTGTATGGATCCGATCCTGCTTGTCACGGCATTCCTCGGCGCGGCTATAACCGCTGTCGCGTATGCTGTGCCATGGGATCACCGGTTTTCCGGCTTCTTATGTGCCATGGTCGTTCTCTTCACGCTCGGAAATCCCCTTTTTTCCCACAACGGACAGACGATCCTCTTTCTCCTGAACGATCGTCCCGTCACACTGGAAGCCATCGTCTATGGTGCCGTATCCGGTGCAATGGTCACCGTACTCCTCTCCCTCTCGCGCCTGTTCACCCGATACATGACAGCAGACCGCATCCACGCTTTATTCAGCCGCATCTCGCCGCGTCTTGCCCTGTTTTTCTCCATGACGCTCCGCTTTATCCCCCTGCTCACAGAGAAAGCGCGGACAGTCCGACAGGCGCAGCGATCCATCGGCAAAACGGGAGAAGGCGGTATGGTGGAATCGATCCGCAGTGAAGCGCGCGTGTTTTCCGTCATGACCGGTTGGGTACTGGAGAATGGGATCGTCACCGCCGACAGTATGGCATCCCGTGGATACGGCATCGCACGGCGTACCAGCTACTCTGTCTACCGATTCCGTGCGGTGGATTCTCTCCGTCTGCTTCTGCTCTGCGCGCTCTCCGCTGTCACGATCTGCGGGATTTCTCTGGGTTGGATCGGATTCCGATGGTATCCGTCGATCGTTCCGCCTGCTGTATCGACCCGCGCTGTCGCATCCTATCTTGCCTATGCCATACTTTGTATTCTGCCGGGGATCTTCCGGCTTCGGGAGGTGATTCTGTGGCATCGATTGCGCTCCGTGATCTGACCTTTGCCTATCCGTCATCCGAAACGACAAACCCATCGGACAGGGGGAGCATCGGCAAAACCGCACTGTCTCATGTCTCCGTGACGATTCCCGACGGCGCGTTTGTCACCCTCTACGGCGAAAACGGCAGCGGAAAATCGACACTGCTGCGCCTGATCAAACGGGAGATCGCGCCGCTTGGTACCCGCTCCGGAGAGATTCTCCTCGACGGTACGTCCACGGATACGCTCTCGGACCGGGACAGTGCCTGTCGGATCGGTTACGTTGCACAGCAGCCGGAGGAGCAGGTTGTCACAGATCGCGTATGGCATGAGCTGGCATTCGGATGTGAAAATTTCGGGATGCCGGAGGACAAAATGCGCCGCCGCATTGCGGAGATCGCCTGTATGTTCGGCATGGAGGAATGGTTCGAGCGAGATACC
>USGH01000093.1 GCA_900554225.1 uncultured Eubacteriales bacterium
CAAGGATCTTGCGGAGGATATGGGGATCGAAAACCTGTATGACGCGGTACACGACGGCACCTGGACGATCGACAAGATGTTCAATCTCGCACAGGGTGCGTTGGTCGATCTGAACGGCGACGGGAAATACGACACAAGCGACCAGTACGGCATGGTATATGAGGTACTGACCGCCAATGCACTATGGGTCGGCGCCGGCAAGAATGTTATCAAGACCGTAAACGGTGAACTGCAGTATACCATCGAAAACGAGGATGTTGTCAACCTCTTTGAACGGATCCTCAAATATTATGCAGACCCGAGCGTAACGCGTGACCTGGGCAGTGCAGAAATTTCCACGCTGCTGAACGAAGGCAGAACGCTCTTCCAGAATCCCTGTACCTTCACTCTGACCGAATACCGCGAGGTTGACTACGATTTCGGTATCCTGCCGATGCCGAAGGAGGACGAAAACCAGGCGGAATACATCTCCTACGGTCAGCCGTGGGTCACCTATTGTCCGTACGTGCCGATCACGGTAACGGGTGCGGATCGGGAATTGGTCGGTATGGTCATCGACGGTATGGCGGCATATGGTCATGTATTTGTTCGTCCCGCCGTATTCGACAATGTAATTCAGTTGAAGAGCACCCGCGATGAGGAATCCGCGAAGATCGTCCACGATATTTTCGACAACGTTTCCTTTGAGCTTGTCTCCACACTCTCCAGCGGCAATGTTCGCGATATGCTTGACAACCTGTTCACCTACAAATTCGGTACGATGGAGTTTTCTTCCTCCTGGGCAGCCATCAAGGATTCCGCAATGGATGAACTGAAAGGTCTGACCGCTTCCATCGCCGAAAACGAAGCAAAGATGCAGCAGTGATGTACTCTGCCGGACTTTGATTCCTTCTAGAGATCCGGCGTAAAAGCGAATACAATTCTGTATAGGAAATGAAAATGTGTGACAACTGCAAAAACCATGCAGGATCGTCACACATTTTTCTATGCCGCACTGGACTTTTTGGTTCTCATATTATGGACAATCCGTGATTTTTGTGCTATACTTTTGTTACATTTGATTCTTACTACAGAAATGGAAAACATCACTATGAAAAAGAAGCTATTCTCCATGCTGCTTGCCGCGATTCTATTGTCCGGTACCGTGGCGTGCAACCGTACGGACACAGAAACAACTCCTTCTGAAACACAAAACAATACAGAAACCGGCGAGACCGAATCCGTGGAAGTCGAATCCAAAGAAACCGGAGAGGAAGATTTTGTATCTGCGCTTCCGCAGGCTGATTACGCCGGTGCGAATTTCTATGTAGACAGTGCAAATACGCTTGTCGGCATTGATTCCGCCACCACGATCAACTTTGCCGAGGAATTGACAGGCGAGATCGTAAATGACGCGCTGTACAACCGCGACCGCTATCTGGAACAGCAGTACAACGTTGTCATGCAGAACACCATCAATGAAACAAGAGATGCAAGTGTCTTCCAGAAAGGTGTACTCGCCGGAGATACAAACTTCCACGTTGCCTTCGGTGATGTTGGTTCCTACGGTGCCTATATCGTTCAAAAAGGCTGCTGTTATCCGATGAACTTTGTAGAAAACGTCCAATTAGACCGTCCGTACTGGAATCAGGCAGCCAATAAAGCAATGACCATTGGAACAAGCGTGTACTATCCGACCGGCGCGATCACACCGCGTTTCTACGGTTCTGTGTACGTCATTATGTTTAATAAGGATCTTGCGGAGGATCTCGGTATAGAAAATCTGTACGACGCGGTACAGAGCGGTACATGGACGATTGACAAAATGTTCCATCTCGCACAGGGGGCACTGGTCGATTTGAACGGTGACGGCAAATACGACACAGACGACCAATATGGTCTTGTCTATGAAGTGCTCACCCCCTATGCGCTTTGGATCGGTGCGGACAAAACAGTCGTTGTCAATGACAATGGCAACATGCGGTATGCCATGGATGACGAAGATCTCATCACGCTCTTTGATCACCTCCTTTCCTATTTAAGCGATCCAAGCGTAACACGTGACTTAGGCGATGCTGAGATTTCCAAGTTGCTATACGAAGGCAGAACGCTTTTCCAGAATCCCTGTACATTCAATCTGACAGAATACCGTGAGGTTGAATTCTCCTTTGGTATCCTTCCCATGCCGAAAGAGAATGAAGAACAGGAAAATTACATCTCCTATGGTCAGCCGTGGGTCGTATATTGTCCGTATGTACCGATCACCGTGACCGGTGCGGAACGAGAAATGACCGGTATGCTCCTCGACGCTATGGCAGCATATGGTCACCAGTATGTGCGTCCTGCCGTATTCGACAACGTGATTCAGTTGAAGACCACACGTGATGAGGAATCCGCAAAAATCATCAGCAGCATGTTCGACAATGTATCTTTCGAATTGGCGGATAATGTTTCCCGCAGTCTTGGTTCCCTTCTCGGCAACCTGTTCACTAACAAATTCGGCACCATGGAGCGCGCATCCTCCTGGGCTTCTATCAAAGAGGCGGCGGAAGCAGACCTGCAAAGTATGGTCGCTACTCTTGCCGAAAACGAAGCAAAGATGCAGCAGTGATGCGGTACGTTTTCTCCTGTATGTATCGCCAAACTGCAACAATACAGCGGTGAAAATGTAAATTTATCCGGGATAACGCCCCATTTCCTTGACAAAAGCCAAAAAGTAGAGTACAATATAGACGTTTGTGTACGGTATATATACCGCGCAGACGTCTATATTTTTTTGCACACGATCATTGTAGAATAGAACGCAACAAACCAAAGGAGCGCGTATGAATGCGAAGAAATGGGCGACAATCCTCCTTACAATCTCCCTTTTGACCGCGGCGGCAGTCGGATGTACCGTTCGGGAAAGCACACCGGAAACCGAATCACAGACGGAAACCGAAACCATCCCTGCGGATACCGAAACAGAGACGGAAACGGAGCCGGAGAGCGAGACCGAAACAAAAGCGGAGACCGAACCGCCGCTGCCGGATGAAGCCGAACGGCTGGACGATCCGAACTCCAACATCACCGGCTACTCCGACGACGCCGAAGACGCTTCCTCCCGCGGCGATCAGGCAAAAGGGGATACGGAAACCGACGCGGCGGAAACGGAACCCGTGCGGATCTACAATTATCTGAATGGCAAAACCGTCACGGCGGAGGAGCAGAAAAAACGTCCGGTGGCAATCATGATCAACAACATCGAACGGTGTCTGCCGCAAGCCGGGATCACCGCGGGCGATATGTTCTATGAATGCTCGGCGGAGGGCGGGATCACGCGGATCATGATGCTCACGACGGATTACGAAAATCTGCCGGAGGTCGGTTCGATCCGTTCCTCGCGCGATTACTTCATCGATTTCATCGCCAATCACGACGCGATCTACATTCATGCGGGCGGCAGCGCACAGGCATACGAAAAGATCGCGTGGCGCAAGATCAACAATCTCGACGGCGTAAATATGTACATTCCCAATATGTTCTATCGCGACTCGTGGCGGTACAGCAACATGGGTATGGAGCACAGCCTTATGACGACCGGAGAAAAGATCGCCGCCGGGATCGAATACAAGGGCTATCGCACCGAACTTGCCGCGGATTATGTCAGCCCGTTCGCTTTCTTTGACGAGACCGTGGACAATCAGCTCAGCGGCAGTCCGGCAAGCCATGTGCGGATGCAGTCTACGGGAGTACAGACCGTCGATTTTGTGTATGACGAAACGTCCGGCGAATACCTGCGCTATCAATACTACGGCAAGCCCCATGTGGATGCGAACAACGACGAACAGCTCGCGGTCAAGAACGTACTGGTCCTCTTTACGGACATCCACCCGATCCCGGGCGACAGCTATGGCAGACTCACGGTCGGCACAGTCGGCTCCGGACAGGGCTACTATATCACAAACGGCAAGCGTAAGGTCGTCAACTGGTCGCGCGAAGGCAAAACGACGCCGCTCCACCTTGAATACCGCAACGGCGACGAGCTGATTCTCAATTGCGGCAAAACCTTCATCTGCGTCGTTGACAATACCGTCGCCTCCAAAATCGATTTCGAGTATACGTGGTAAACGGCACACGAAATATAAGACAAAAACCGCTGTATCCTGTATGGATCCGGCGGTTTTCCTATACAGACGCAAAAAGGAGAGGATCGAAATCCTCTCCCCTTTATTTGGTTTTTTTCCGCGATTACTTCAGGAGGGAGATGCCGTAGCAGATCTCCGCCATGTCGTAACGGGTGAGCAGACCGTTGTTCTGATACTGGGTAGCGGTCAGGAAGCCGATGGCAACTGCCACGTTCTGTGCGCCGGAAACGTTCTTCAGATCAACGATAACGGTGTTGTTGACTCTTTCGAGGTAACGGACGTATACCTCCACGAGAGCAGCTGCTTCACGGAGCGTCACCGTCTTGGACAGATCGTCGGCGTTCGTGATGATACCGGCGTTCTTCGCCCAAGTGATTCTTTCCGCAACGGTGTCGAGGTTGTCGTTTACGTCGGCAAGCTCAGCGAGGTAGCAGGCGAATGCGCGGAGGCTGACCACGGAATTGCCCATGAACTTGTCGGTATCAAACCGGGTGTTCGGGCTGCCCATGATTCCCTGCTCGGTCACGTATTCCACAGCCGCGAGATGCGTGTTGACGTCGGAATACGGATTGTTCCACTGGAACTTCACAGCGACAGAAACGTTCTGGGTGGCTCTCTTTAAGGTGAGCGTAGACACAGCACCCTGTGCGTTGCCGTTTACGGATACACTTGCGATGGAGTAATTCTTATTCGAGGGAACGAAGCGGAGTACAACGGTATCCGCATAGGTTACGGACAGCTTGGAGACCGCGCCTGCGTTCTTGCCGTTGACCGTTGCGTATACAGAACCGCCGCCCACAACGGACGTATCGATGGTGTAGACGTTTCTGGTATCTACCTTGCGGAATTTCACCTGGATGGAGTAATCCTGGTAGATGGATTCGAGACGGATGGTATCGCCGGTACCGTAGTAGTAGCCGTTGATATAAACAGCCGCGATGGCGTAGCCGTAATCCGGGGTAATGGTGATGACACGGTTATCGCCCGCCTTGACCGGGTTTTGCGCGTTCATCGTCACCGTTCCGCCGTAGCCGGCAAAGAGACTGATCGTGAAGTAGTAGTTGTACGAGTCGGAGACCTTGACAAAGCCGTGCTTCGGGCAGTAGTAGCCGAGACGGATCGAGCCGTTGATGTCCGTATACTTCAGCGAGCATTCGGAACCGCACCACGGGCAGCGCGTCTTATCGGGGTTGACGTCTACAGGCTTTACCATGCCGTGCTTTGCGCACTTATAGCCCACAAACAGACCATTCTTGTCGTAAACAAAGCTCAGCAGAGAGCCACAGTACGGGCAGTATACCTTGGTGTCGTCCGGCTTATCAAACACGGGCGTCACATAGCCGTGGTATGCGCAGGTATAGCCGAGGAATTTGCCGGTGTGGGAATCAAATACCTTGGTACACTTCTGATAGCAGTACGGGCAGTACGGAGTATCCGTTACAGTCGGATCATCGCCAACGATCTTCTGGCAGTTTTCGCACCAGTAGATGATGTTGCCTTCGAGATCGTAGTACTTCTTGCATTCCCGCTTGCAGGTCGGGCAGTATACCTTATTGTATACGGGTCCTTCCGCATCCTTGACAAGACCGTGCTTTGCGCACTTATAGCCGAGCAGTACGGTCTTTGCGGCATCCTCATAAACCGGGTAGCAAAGGTCGCCGCATTTCGGGCAATACACACGAACCTCTTCATCGGTCACCGGTGTGTAGTTGGGGTTCTTCGAGAGGTCGATAACGGGAATGATATAGTATCCGTTGCCGCCATGGTCATGACCGTCGCCGGGTGCCGTATACACCGGGGAGGCTGCAAGCGCGGACACTGCCATAGAGAGGATCATCAGACCCGCCAGAAGCAGAGATAGCCACTTTTTCATAGTGATAAACTCCTTTTGATAAATGAAGTCGGATCGGTCGGTGCAGCCGGGAAATCCACGCTCTGCATCACCGTCTGTCTACTAAGACGATAGAGGGCAGGAAAAGTTCCCGGAAAAGCGAAAATTTCCCAGAAATATTTTCACACGTCCCGCACAGCGCGTTCACCGTTTGTCAGACGTATGCTTTTCACGTGACCGAAACCGGAAAACCGTTGGTTTCAGATTGTCGTCGTGTAAAAAACATATATCCGTGCTTCCCGGCGCAAAACGCGATGGATGCAGAGCATTCTCAGAAAAGCGGACACGTATCTGCCCAATCCATCGTCGGACAGCCGTTTTCGTCAAACCGGATCGGCAGGATTACATAGGTCGAGGAGAAATACGCGTCCCCGCCACCGCCCCAGCGATCGCCCACATAATACGGCACGCCGTCCACCGTCAGCACAAACGCGCTCTGGGAAGCATACGTCGTCTCATCCGCAATATTGCGTAAGGGCGACCATCGTCCGGTGACGGAATCCGCGACCGACCATTTTGCCTGATTCGGTGCCCATCCGGTACAGTAGGAGGAGAGCATATAATACCTCCCGTCGTGTGCAAAGAGTGCCGGTGCTTCCCGAAATTCATGCTGGAACAGGGTGCGCACGTGCTCGTCAACGTTGAGGAAATCCTCCGTCAGGCGATAGATGTGCAGATCGGCATTGTCCCGTGCGGCAGAGATAAAGTATGTATCGCCGGAGAGATCCGTGAACACCGTACAGTCGCGGGACATATTACCGTAGGGATTCATGCTGCCGTGGTAGACAAAGCCGCGATCGGGGAAATCGGACGAGGCGATACAGCAGCGTGCGTCATGATAATCCTTCCCGTTTTCCCAATGCGCCCAGAGTACGAATTTCTTCGTTTTCGGATTGTAGAGCAGCTTCGGCCGTTCGATGTTGACCTTGCCGCCGTCGTCTGTCCGGAGGCGCAGATCAAAATGGCCGTCGGTATGGGCGCACGGTGTATCCGTCGTCAGAATCGGCGCGCACCTGGTCCAGGTATGCAGATCCCGGCTCCTGTAGCAGGACACATAGGTATTCTCCCGCCTGTCCTCGCCGTACCAGTAGTACATCCCGTCAAAGGGCAAAATCCATCCGCCGTGTGCGTGCAGGACCTCGCCGTTTTCGTCATAATACGGTTTGCCGTTCTCCAGCATGATCACACCTCCGTATCGGATTTTTCATCCTTCTCCGTTGCTTTGTCAGCGGATTGCGGCACTCCATCGTCCGCAGGCAGTCCGGTCGCGGCGGCTACATCGGCTTTCGTGATCTGCATGAGCATCTCCCGCGTGATGTTGTCCGCATATGCGATTCGATTTGCCTGCGCTGTCAGCACCTTTTCAAAGGTATTGCGCACGCCGCGCGCATTGCCGAATTCTCCCGCCGCCTCGGACACCGCGCCGAAATACTCCGTGAGCAGCCTTTCCGCGTCCGGATCGAGGGTGTACTGGCTCTTTTTGCATTGGAGCGTGAAAATGGCGCACATCTCCTCTGCGGTATAGTCGGCGAAATCGAGATACTTATTGAAGCGCGAACGGAGACCCGGATTGGAATCGACAAATTCCTCCATCAGCTCCGTGTAGCCCGCCACGATCACGACCAGATCGTCCCGGTTGTCCTCCATCGCCTTGAGGATCGTATCCACAGCCTCCAGTCCAAAATCATTTTCCGATTTTGAGGTGAGCGTATACGCTTCGTCGATGAACAGCACGCCGCCCATCGCGGATTCCAGCACCTTCGCCGTCTTGATCGCGGTCTGCCCGATGTACCCCGCCACCAGTCCGCTGCGGTCGACCTCCACGAGCTGTCCTTTGGAGAGGATACCGAGGGAGTGGTACACACGCGCCATGAAACGGGCGATCATCGTTTTACCGGTGCCGGGATTGCCGGAAAACACCATGTGCAGCGACATATCCGTATTCGGCAGACCGTGTTCGCGGCGCATCTGATAAACCATTGCCATGTTGATGAGGTTTTCCACCTCTTTCTTCACTGCGGCAAGTCCTATGTAGCCTGCAAGCTCCTTTTCAAGCTCCTGCATCGATTCCTTCGGCGGCAATTCCTCCTCTTTTTCGGGAGCCTTCCCGCCATCTCCGCCATCGGATGCCTTTGTCTCCGGCGGTTTCACGGAATTGGCAGCACCGCCCGACGATCCCTGCGGATTTTGTACCGTGGAGGTGTTTTGCGTCCTCTGCCCGGACAGTCTCGGGTTCTGCGCATCCGCCTGCGGATTCTGCGCCTGGGGATTCTGCGGATTCCGGGATGCGCCCCATATATCGTCGGATAGGCGGCGGATGTTGTTCTGCGTCATTTGTCGGATGAGATCCAGCTGCATCGAGATGATCTCATCCCGCTTGTCCTTTTCCGCCATATTACTGCTTTACAACGCCCTTTTTGAGCAGTACATTCGCATAGATCGCGCTCTCGCCGGTCACAACGACAGCATATGCCTTTTTCGCTCTGTCGTAGAATGCCTGCCGTTCGATGAAGTGTACGTCCTGTGCGGTGTGATCCTTCAGAATACGGCGGTACTCGTCCCAGATCGGGATCTCAAGCTCGCGGTCGGATTCCGTCTTGTCCATGAGGAACACGCAGTCGGCATAGGTATCCAGCGGCATGAGCTGTAGGATCGCTTCGAGCAGTTCCGGTACGCCTGTACCGTCAGACCGGATGACGATGTTGTCCTTTGCGATGCTCTCGCCGGGGAAGTTGCCGTCGGAAATAACGATCTCATCGCCGTGCCCCATCTTGTCGAGCACATAGAGGAGCTCCGGGGAAATACACTTCGGAATACCGTTTAACATAAGAAAAATCTCCTTTATCAGAAAAAATTGGGTTCCCGTACAGTATACCACAAACGGCGGCGAATGAAAAGCGTTTTTCAGGAAATTGAACACTTTTTTGTGTGTCCCCGGGAAATCCGCATTTCCGTATTGACATTTCCGCGACGATATGCTACACTGACTACAGAAACATTTTTCCTTGTGAGGTACTTTATGATCAAAATCGCGTTTACCTGCTCCGGCGCGGGCGGCGACAAATCCTCGCTCCTGCACCGGTACTGGAAGCCTCTTGTCGCCCTGGACAAATCGGTCTGTCCGGTGGCACTGCCGTTATACGACG
>USGH01000094.1 GCA_900554225.1 uncultured Eubacteriales bacterium
GTGGAGATCGAGTACGACGTACAGCCCCCATTTTTCGCACCAGTCGAGGAAGCGATCCACAATCCGGAAGCCCTCGGATCTCCATGTGATCCCCGGTTCGTCCTCCAGGAAGAGACGCCAGTGCACAGGCAAACGAACAGAATTGAAGCCGGCCTCCGCCATCGCGCGCACATCCGCCTCCGTGATATAATTTGCCCGGAACCGCTGCCAAAAATACCGCGCGTACACGCTGCCGCACAATTGCCGGATCAGCTTCTCGATTTTTGTCGGAGAGTTGCACCTTTCGTTCCAGAAATGCCACATATAGCCCTCCGGTACGAGCCAGTTGCCGATCCCCATGCCGCAGAGGAGAATCTCATCCCCGTCGCCGTTTACGATCCGCTTCCCGTCGGCGTGCAGAAATCCCTTTACAAGCGTTCTCGCCATCTTTTCCGATACGGTCATATCGTCTGCTCCTCCTGTCGTATTCTGCGTTTCCCTGTTCGAATGATACAAAAATTTACAAAAGTGGGATTCCCGCTTTCTCGCAGGCATCCAGCGTCTCGCGATCCCACAGGCTGACCTGTACCTCCCCGATATGCGCCGTCTGCATCATGAGCATACAAAGCCTGGATTGTCCGATGCCGCCGCCCATGGTAAGAGGCAGCTCTCCCGCAAGCAGCATTTTGTGAAACGGCAGCTCCCGTCTTTCCGGACAGCCTGCCTTATCGAGCTGTTCCGCCAGGGATTTTTCATCGACACGGATGCCCATGGAGGACAGTTCAAATGCGCGGTTCAACACCGGATTCCACACGAGAATATCGCCGTTGAGCTGCCAATCGTCGTAGTCCGGGGCGCGTCCGTCATGCGGCTTGCCATTCCGGAGCTTATCGCCGATCTGCATCAGAAACGTCGTCGGATGCTCGCGGACATAGGCGTTCTCCCGTTCCTGCGGAGAAAGTGTCGGATACAGGTCGTACAGCTCCGAGGTGGTGACAAAGGATACCTCGCGGGAGATCTCTGCGTTCAGAACAGGAAAAAATTCATCCCGCAGCGCGTCGTTGGTATCGCACACGGCACCGACGATACGGCACACGGTATCCTTCAGGTAATCAAGATTGCGCATACTGCGGTCGATGACCTTTTCCCAGTCCCACTGATCGACGTAGATGGAGTGAATGTTGTCGGGAATTTCGTCTCGACGGATGGCGTTCATATCGGTATACAGGCCATTGCCGACGAAAAATTCGTATTTTTTGAGCGCGAGCCGCTTCCACTTGGCGAGAGAATGGACGACCTCCGCCTCTTCACCGACTGCCGGCACGTCAAAGGATACCGGACGCTCCACACCGTTCAGGTTGTCGTTCAAGCCGGAGCCTTCGGTGACAAACAACGGCGCCGATACCCGTTTCAGATGGAGCGCGGACGAGAGATTTCTCTGGAAGCAGCGCTTGATGAAATCGATCGCGCGCTGGGTTTCGTATACGGACAGCTTTGCCTTGTAGCCTGCGGGAATATAGGTGTTTGCCATAGGATATACCTCACTGCAACAGAATAGAAATATTATAGCATCCTATGGCGAGCCCGTCAATAGTGATGTATAAATTATTAGAGTTTTTGGAGAAATATACACGTTTTCTCACAGGAAAAGGCAGGGTGTGCCATCCGATCTCCCGTTTTGCCGCGCAAGGTGACAATGCCGTGGATAGATATGCACTTTCATCCCTGCCTCTGTCCTACATGAGAAATAGGTGTTTCTGTCTTACAGCTCTACGATCTTTGCGTTTTCGTCGCCGATGTACGCATTCTCAAGAAGCTCCGTCAGCGCAATGGCGTCGTCGATGCCGAGTCCTTCCGGCGAACCGGTACCGTTTATGCAGGCATCCACGAACTGGAGAATCGGAGCCGGTTTTGCCTGCGGAAGATCCGGTTTCATAAAGCCGTTCTTGATCCCGGCGAGCTTGGTGGAGGAGAACTGTACGTCCTCACCGTGTGCGATCATGGAGCCCTCTGTGCCGTAGATCTCCAGCGTCTGGGGAGAGTTGTAGGAGACGAATGCCGTTTCCGCAACACCCAGTGCGCCGCCGTCAAATTCTGCAATAGCGACTGCGTTTTCATCAACCGGCTTACCGTAGGGAGCGGTGAACATACCGGTTACACGCTTCGGTTTGCCAAGGAAGTAGGCGAGCAGATACATCGGATGGCAGCCGAGGTCCATCATGGCGCCGCCTGCCGCGTCCTTCTTTTCAAACCAGTAGTCCGGGAGCCAATTGCCGGATACGCCGGCATGTGCGTCACGCATACGAACGAGGGTGATCTTGCCGAACATACCGCGGGCAATCATTTCCTTCGCGAACAGCACGGACGGACGGCCTCTCTGCGGGTAGCTGATCACGAACGTCACACCGGCTTCCTTGATCGCCTTCTTTACTTCCTCGCATTCCGCGACGGTCGGGCAAAGCGCCTTCTCGGTGAAGATATGCTTTCCGGCGCGGGCAGCCTTGATGAGGATGTCGTGATGGGCCGTGGTCGGCGCGTCGCAGGCTACGGCTTCCACATCGTCTCTGGCGAGCAGCTTATCGAGATCGGGTTCAAAATCGGCACCAAGCTCCTTCGCCCATGCCTCACCGCGTGCGATGTCGTCATCCCATACCGCAGTGATCTCTACCTTGCCGGTATCCTTTAACATATTGGCATATCCGGCAGCGTGTACGTGCCATTTGCTGAGCATTGCAACCTTTAACATTGTATTGGTCTCCTTATTAGAAATAAAGTGGATTAAAGCATATTTTCACGGATAAACCGGATCAGCTCCGTGTTGTCTTCCAGTCCGTGGGGATGATGACCGCAGCCGCGCTTGCCCACACAGAACAGCGGCAGAGTGGTCTTACGGTATGCGTCCTCCAGCACCTTGCCGTTCTCGATGTATGGAACGGTGGTATCGCTGTCGCCGTATACAAGGGCAACGGGCAGTCTGTGAACGATGAGAGTCGGGATCCGGTCGATGGGATGTTCGCGGTAGGTCAGAAGAGACGAACGCGTGAAGCCATACGCCGCTTCAATTTCCCGGAAGCCGCTGTCCCCTTCACCGAGCGCGTCGCCGATACCAAAGCCCATCGGACAGCTGAGCAGATTCATGACCGGTGCGTCCAGATAGAGCAGCGACACATAATCCGGATAACGGGAGGCAAAATTCACGCTGATCAGCCCGCCGCAGCTCATGCCGATCGGAATGAAGCGCGGGTTCACGTGGAACTGTTCCGCCAAAAAATCTGCAAACCGTCTGCGCGCATCGTGATCGGGATCGGTTCCCCAGCGATTGATGTTGCGGAAGTAGGCGAGGTGGAAGCCTGCATCGAGAAGCTCCGTCTCCAACTTGGGGAACGCGTCGAAATACTCCATTTTCATCATGAGCCGTCCGCTGCCCCATCCCTCGTGATTGGGAAAAACGACGAGCGCGTCACGATCCGCAAAACGGAAATCCGCTCTGCGAAAGCCGTGCCAATCGGAATACTGCATTTTCATATCCATTGCCATATCCTGCCGCGCTCTCCGGCTGGAAAGGCGGCGATCTCCTTTTCTGTTGTCGCTTGCGAAAATCCGTGCAGCCATCCGCCGCCATGGTTTTCTCTCGCTCCGATCAATCCGATCAAGGATAGTATAACAGTTTCGGTAAGATCTGTCAATAGCAAGACGGAAAAATTTACTTCTTTGTCACGCCTCTTCCCCAAAAAGAGAAAAAACGCCGCGGAGAACAAATACGACGTTTTTTCCCGATATGCCGGAATGGATCTTTTATTTGTGCAAGGAAAATTTCGATTCCGTTCCGTTTTTCAGTCTCTTGAAGTTCTCCCTGTGACGATACGCCATAAAGAGGATCGAGACGGCATATGTAAGTGTGACATACCAGCTCGTGCCGCAAAAAACAAGAAAGAACACGGCACACGCCATGGAAACGACCGTGGAGAGGGACATATACCGGGTCGTCAGCAGGAGCAGACAGAGTAAGACAAAGGCAAACAGCCCCGCCCGCCAATCGATGCACCAGAGAAGGGACATCGATACGAGAAATCCCTTGCCGCCGCGAAAATGATACCAGACGGGATATGCGTGACCAAGCATCGCAAACAGCCCGGTATATGCGGCTCCCCATTGTCTGCTCAGTCCCATGTGCGCAAACAGCAGGGAGAACAGCACGATCACAAGCGCGGCTTTGGTCAGGTCGCATACGAACACTACCCACGCCCACGGCCCGCCGAAGATACGCTTGAAATTCGTAAATCCCGGATTGCCGCTCCCCTTTTCACGAATATCCGTATGGTACATGACGCGCGAAAGAACAATCGCCGGATTGACCCCGCACAGAAGATAAGCTGCGACAGCGGCGTTCAGATACAGAAGAATCGTCATGCTGCTCCCTCTCATTCGTAGATGAGAATATAGTCGAAGATCTCCTGTCCGCCGGCAATGCGGTAGATTTCGCGCATGGGATAGCGATTTTCATAGTACTCCTGCGCCGCTTCCGCTTCTGCTTCCGGTACGTCTGCACCGGATAGGAGGATCACGATGTCCGCCGCCTTATCTTGCAGCACATCCGCCGTTTTCCGCAGCGCGTCCAGTCGATCATCCGCATCGGATACGATCTCGTGCCCCACAAAGCCGATGTATTCGCCCCTGTGTACCTCCTCTGTATCCCGCACGCTTCTCGACACCAACGCACAGATCACGCCTTCCATTGCTTCCGTCATACCTGCGACAATCGTATCCGTATCGCCGGAATCCGTATCGAGCATGGACAGTGCCGCGTATCCCTCGCCGATATTGCGGGACGGGATCACACGTACATCGGCTGCGGTATACAGCTTTGCCGCCTGCCTTGCGGTCAGGAGAATGTTGCTGTTGTTGGGCAGCACAAAGATGGTATCGGCTCCGGCACGGTCAAAAGCGGCAAGCATATCCTCCGCCGACGGATTATTGGATTGCCCGCCGTCGATGATCTCATCCGCACCGCATTCCCGGAACCAGTTCTGGATCCCGCTGCCGGATGCCACTGCAACCACGGCATATGGCTTACGATCTTTCTCCGGCTCTGCGGCAGACGGTGCGCTCTTTGCGATCCGATTGTTGTGCTGCAATGCCATATTTTCGATCTTGACCTGCAAAAACTCGCCGTACTGCTGACAGAATGCCAGAATATCGGACGGCGTTTTTGTGTGGATGTGGATCTTCACGATATTCCCGGTCCGAAAAGCGACAAGGCTCTCCCCCATCGTCTCCAGACGCGCGATCAGCTCCTCCACGGAGAAGGACGCGAGATCGACCTTACACCGCTGCAATTGGAGAAGCAGCTCGGTGCAGTAGCCGAACTCGAGAACGCTGTCCTCGGTGAAGCGGCTGACGTCCAGTCCGGACGCGCCCGCATGGAGCGCGGGCGGCTCGACGGCGCTGTCGGACGGATGCCCGCCCGCCGCCTCGAGCATTCCCTCGGCGATCCGGAGCAGACCCGCGCCGCCGGAGTCGACGACCCCGGCCTTTTTCAGCACGGCAAGCTGCTCGGGGGTGCGCGCGAGGGCAAGTCCGGCCTCGCGCACGAAGTCGGACAGCACCTGCTCGGAGCATACCATCCATGATGCAGATCAGTCCCGCACCACCGGAATCGACCACACCCGCTTTTTTCAGTACCGGCAGCATCTCCGGTGTGCGTTCGAGCGTTTCCTTCGCTTTTTCGATGAAAGCTTCCAGAAGCGCGTCTACAGACGAATAGGTGTTTCCGGATACAGCCTCGGTTGCTTCGCGCATGACGGTCAGCATCGTTCCCTCCGTCGGCTCGATCACGGCGCGGTAGGCGTACTGAACCCCTACTTGCATGGCGTGGGACAGCTCCTCCGGTGCAGCGACATCTGTTTTGGACAGCTCCTTACACAGTCCTGCAAAGAACTGGGACAGGATCACTCCTGAATTGCCGCGCGCGCCAAGCAGCATCTTATCCGCGATTGCCTGTGCCGCCGTCGATAGCTCCGTATGCGCTTCCGCGCCGCATCTGGCACCCGATTCAATGGTGAGCAGCATATTGTCGCCGGTATCGCCGTCCGGAATCGGGAATACGTTCAGATCGTTGATCTCCTTGGCGTGTCGTTTCAGATTGACAGCACCTGCCGCCACCATATCCGCAAACTGTGCGCCGCTCATCTGTTTTACCATATCGCGTATCTCCTATCCCACTCTTCTCCGCTCACGCCTTCATTTCATATGTAACCGTTTTGCCGAACGCGAGTACACCGATGGCATCCGGACCGATGGACGCGCCAATGATGGGTCCAATGTACCACACCTGTACATCCCGGCACGGCACCTCGCTGCGGATCATATCCACAAACGTCTGTACCTCCTCCGGCGCACAGTCCGCGTGTATGACGTATACCGTCTGCTTTTCCGGTTCGATGATGTTTTCTTTCAATAAAGCAGCCATCTCACGGAGAGACGCCTGTCTGCCCTTGACCTTCTTGATCGGGGTCTGTACGCCGTTCGCATCGGAAATGAGGATCGGCTTCACGCCCATGAGATTGCCGAAAAACGCCGAGGAAGCCGACACTCTGCCCGCACGCTTCAGGTATTCGAGCGTATGGACGGTGATGTACTGGAGCACGTTATTACGGATCCCGGTGATGTACTCCGCTACCTCCGCCGCTGATTTGCCGGTTTTGGCGTAACGGGCCGCCTCCAGTGCGAGAATCCCCTCGCCGTAGGACGCGTTCAGGGAATCGATGCAGTAGATCCTGCCGTCCGGGTAGGTTTCCGTGAGCTTCTGCGCCACCACTGCCGCGGTATTGACGGAGCCGGACTGCTTGGTGGAACACGCGATATACACAATGTCATAGCCCTCGTCGAGATATTTCTCAAAAACGCGATGGAATTCCTCCGGCGGGACCTGTGTGGTGGTGATCCGATTGCCCGCTCGGATGGTATCAAAGAAGGCGTGAACCTCTTCCGGCGACCAGGTTAAGAGCGCCGGGGAGCTTTTTCCATCCAGTATGGTCGTCATCCGGGCATAATCGATGTCATTTGCCTCCATCAGAGCCGGATTCAGATCCGCGCAGGAATCGGTTATGATCTTTACGTTTCGCATGACTTTTCCACGGAGGTTGCTTTATCCCTCCTCGTGCCTTTCTTTTGTGATAGAATCCTTTGCACCGTCCGGTTCCGTATCCTCGGACACATCCGCATTGTCCCGGAATTTTCCCACGATCGCCCGCAGCTTTTGCCTCTGTGCCGCGTTCAGCTTTTCAATCGCCTGCACAAGCTGTTTTTCACTCAGTGCTTTGAGCTTGCTGTTCTTCATGGTATCAAAGTGCATATTCGGATAGATCCGCACCACCCGCTCGCTCGGATACCATTTGTCCAGAAATCTGCCGTATGTTCCGTGAGACAGCTTCTCCGGCGACTGGCGGCGCATCCGTTCCCGGTTGATCACCATGGCGGACAGAACGGTATCAAGAGCAAAAAATACACAGCCGACCCACGTCAGAACGATCCCAACCGTCAACGGAATCCGTTCGATCAGGCGGAACAGGGGCGGATATATGTCATGCACCCAGACAAGTGCGAGGATTCCCCAGAAAAAGCAGTAGAGAAGATTGATCCTGCCGTTGAAATTGAGCGGGAAACGGGAGTAGTTCCAGGAAATGGTACCGACGGTTTTCTCCTGCACGACGCTGCACGCGTATTCGTAAACACCGCCGATGATCGTACCGCAGGCAAAGATCCAAAGATCGCGTGCCTCGCGCAGCGGATAAAGCGTGATGGTCATGAGAACCGCGCCAAAGCCGTACACAAGGTTGAACGGACCGATCACCAGTCCCTTGCGGCTTTCGATTTTGTGATAGCGGAGCATACACCACAGCGTCTCAATCACAACGCCGAGAAAACAGCCGGCGAAAAATACGCCGTAGAGGATATAAAACCAGTTCGGATCTGAAAAAATGCCGTTTCTTCCCATAGCTACTCCCGTTTCTCCGTAGATAGAATGTCATTCCTGTTGGATTGGAGCGCACGTCTTACTGTGCGTTCAGAATCGCCATGAATTCCTCTCCTGTAATCGTCTCTTTTTCGTAGAGATGTGCAGCAAGGGCATCCAGCTTGGCGCGGTTTTCTTCCAGAATCGAGACGGCCTTGGCGTATTCACGCTTGACCTCCGCCACGACCAGCTTATCGATCTCGGTCTGTGTTTCGGCGGAACAGGTGAGGGACGTATCCCCGCCCAGATACTGGTTGGTAACGGTCTCCAGTGCCACCATGCCGAATTCGTCGCTCATGCCGTACCGGGTCAGCATGGCCCGGGCCAGCTTGGTGGCCTGTTCGATGTCGTTGGACGCGCCGGTGGTGACGGAGCCGAACACCACCTCCTCGGCGGCACGGCCGCCGGTAAACGTGGCGATCTTGTTTTCAATCTCCTCCCGGCTCATCAGATAGTGGTTGCCCACCTCCACCTGCATGGTATAGCCCAGCGCACCGGAGGTCCGGGGAATGATGGTGATCTTCTGCACCGGGGCGGAGTGGGTCTGACGGGCCGCCACCAGCGCGTGGCCGATCTCGTGATAGGATACGATCCACTTCTCCTTGTCGGTGAGAATGGCGTTCTTCTTCTGATATCCGGCGATGACGGTCTCGATGCTCTCCTCCAGGTCGGCCTGGGTCACCAGCCTCCGCCCGTCCCGCACCGCCCGCAGGGCGGCCTCGTTGACGATGTTGGCCAGCTCCGCGCCGGACGCGCCGGAGGCCATCCGGGCCACGGTGGAAAAGTCCACGTTCTCCGCCAGCTTGATCTTCCGGGCGTGGACCTTCAGGATCTCCTCCCGGCCCTTCAGGTCCGGCAGCTCCACCGGCACCCGGCGGTCGAAGCGGCCGGGCCGGGTCAGGGCCGGGTCCAGAGACTCCGGCCGGTTGGTGGCCGCCAGGATGATCACGCCGGAGTTGTCGTCGAAGCCGGC
>USGH01000095.1 GCA_900554225.1 uncultured Eubacteriales bacterium
TGTGGCTGCGATGGAAAAATGTCGGTACCCGCGTCTGTGTGCCAATTTGTATATTGGTTCGCTCCTGCCGGGATTGACGGAGGAGGACGTGCCGAAGCTGCGTGCAGATTGGCTTGGCGAGGTGGCGGATCTTTTTGGCGACGGACGAATCGGCAGCACCACGGCAAAAAAGCTCATATCCATGGCGGAAACGGAGAATGTCGCTCCGCACTGTATCGCCGAGCGGGAGAAAATGTACCGCATCACGGATCCCGAACAACTGATGGCGTTTGTGCGACAGGCAATTTGTACAAACGAAAAGGCGGTTTTGCAATATCGTGCCGGAAAGGAAACGGCGGCTAAGGCGATTCTCGGCTCTGTTTTTCGAGCAAGCGGCGGCAGGGCGGATCCGGTACTTGCGGAAAAACTCCTGCTGGAAGCTCTGAACAGCGCAAATTGACAAAATCGGATATACGCGGGCACACGGACGGACAGCAATTCCGCCGGAGTGTCCGTTTTTTTAGCTTCTGCTCCGGATCCGCCGCAACATAACGGATAAACAAACCGGAAAACAAGCCGAGGAAAGCAAGAATGGCTTGCGGCAAAATTCACAAAAAGTAAAAATTGTGTGTCTAAATGCGGCACAAAAGTATGAACAGGTCGTATGCAAGACAAACGCAGAAAAGGATGAAACTGGTAATTTTGCAATTGTCGAAAATGGAACGAACTGGAAAATAATAGGGAGAGGCGCGGGCTGAGAAGAACGGCGAAAGAGAACATGGGTTTGCGTGTGCGACGAAGCCGGGAATGATGAAAAATCGGCATTCGGCGAGGAGGGGAAGGAAGCGTCGAATCTGTCCGGCGGAAATCGCGGAAAATGGCGGGAAAAGGGCGAGGAAACGGGAAAGAATAGTATTTATCGGAGATATTTTTCCAAAAACTCTTGTAATTTTCCTGCAAGTATATTATAATAAAGCTTGGGTGGCGGACTTTCCCGTTCGTTCCCGAAAAGTGGAGTGCAAGTGGAGGTGACGGATCATGCTGATGGGCAAATACACGCACGCGATCGATGCCAAAAACAGAATCATCATCCCCTCCCGTCTGAAGGAGCAGCTTGGTCCCGTTATCACAATGCTCAAAGCAGCCGATCATTGTCTCACACTCTATTCCGCGGAGGAATGGGCGAAATACACGGAGAAGCTCAGTACATTGCCCACCACACAGAGCCGCGCGCTTCTGCGTTATCTCTACTCAAATGCACTGGAAATCCAGCCGGACAGCCAGGGCAGATTTTCCGTCCCGGAGAATATGCTCACCTTTGCCGGTATTCAAAAAAACGTTGTCACCGTCGGCTGCGGCAACTACGTGGAGATCTGGGCGGCGGAACGTTGGGAAGAGAACCGACTGGATGAGGAGCCGGAAAACTTTGCCGCCGTACTGGAGTCCCTTGGACTGTGACCATACGGCATGAAAGAGCCATGGAGCTGCGGCGTATCACCATTCCGCATCTGCATCGGCACCAGCCCGATCCTGCGCCCACACCTCTCCCTTCCGCAGGCGGCTGCTCCGGCAAAAAATAAGCGGCGGAAGAGCGAGAACCCGAAATCAGCCTTTGCCCAGCGTGGTGAAGGTCTTTAGTGAGTAACCAAAATATGGAATTTCATCATATCCCCATTTTACAGCCGGAATGCCTGTCTGCGCTGGAACCGGAGCGCGGCGGCATATTTGTGGACTGTACGGCAGGCGGCGGCGGTCATTCCTTTGAGATCGCTTCCCGACTGCCGGACGACGGTCATTCCCGGCTGATCTGCCTGGATCGCGACGACGAGGCGATTGCGGCTTGTCAGGCGAGACTTTCTCCGCTTGGCGATCGATTTACCATCGTCAAATCCAATTTTCGCGATCTGGATGCGGCACTGCGATCCGTCGATGTGGATCGTATAGACGGTGTTCTGTGGGATCTCGGCGTTTCCTCCCATCAGCTGGACGATGCCGACCGTGGCTTTTCCTACACCGCCGACGCTCCGCTCGATATGCGTATGGATCAGAGTGCCGGACTTTCCGCCTACGATGTCGTGAACACGTACCCTGAGGAGGAGCTGAAACGGATTCTCTGGGTCTATGGCGAGGAAAAGTTCTCCGGCAAGGTCGCCCGCGCCATTGTGCAGAAACGGGAAAAGTCCCCGATCCGGACCACATTGGAGCTTGCCGAGATTGTAGCAGGCGCGATTCCGACGAGACAAAAGGAATCGCAGCATCCGGCAAGACGTGCGTTTCAGGCGATCCGCATCGAGGTCAACGGCGAGCTGGACGCGATAGAGCCGAGTATCCGCGCGGCAGTCGAGCATCTGAGACCCGGCGGCAGACTGGCGGTCATTACGTTCCATTCCCTGGAGGATCGCATTGTCAAAGAGACGTTCCGTGCTTTGGCAACCGGATGCACCTGCCCGCCGAATTTTCCGGTCTGTGTCTGCGGCGGCAAGCCCAAAATCAACCTCCTTTCGAAAAAGCCGATCGCACCCTCTGCAAAAGAGCTGTCCGAAAATCCACGTTCCCATAGTGCCAAGCTGCGCATCGCGGAACGAACGGAATTCTGAATATCGCATCCACCATCCCTCATATCCTGCAATTCCCGAGTATGTTCCCGGAGAAAGGAGACGCTTATGATCTACCATCGCGGAGCCGCACAGAACGGATACGGCACGATTCGCCAAGATCCCTCCGCTGCCCGTCAGGAACCACGCCTTGCCGAAAAGCTGCGGAGAGAGTACCGCGGTCGCGGCGAGGATTTGCGCGGTGTCGGAGCGGCTTCTACGGAAGAGCTGATGCGCCGTGCCGCTATGGGAAGAGATCCGCGTGTCAATGTCTCCGAGGAAGCGTTTGAACAGCGGCTTCACAATCGGGGACAGAGCTTCACCTATCCGCAGAACGCACGCCCCCGGACCCAGTACACGAATTATCAGCGCAGCAATCCGCAAAGACGAAATGCCGACGGATACACAGCGCGGAATCCAGGACAGCGTATCGGAGAGGGAGCGGGAATTCGGAGCAGACGGAATCCGGAGCCGAAATCGCGTACAGAATCCGCCGTCCCCAAAGAAACACGGGTTGCGCGCCGGAGTCTGCCGCCGTTTTTCGTCCTGCTGCTGACGTTTATGACGGTGATGGTGCTGCTCATCGTATTCAGCATCGCACAGATCTACAAAACCACCGACGAGATCGGAGACTTAAAGAGCCAGCTTTCCACATTGCAGACGACCGCTGCTGAATTGGAATTGAAGATCGAGGAGAAAAACGACATCCGTACCATCGAGAAGATCGCCACGGAGGAGCTTGGCATGGTCAAGGAGGACTCCGTGCAGAAGAAATATGTCTCTCTTTCCGATGGGGAGCATATCGACCTCATAGAAGAACCCGAACAGGATACGGCAAACGACGGACTCGGTACCATGCTGTCCTCGATCGTGTCCGCGCTTGGCAGATGGTTCGGCGGCGATTCCACAGGCGAATCGTGATTTGAAAATCATCGTGATTTCCAAAATCAGAGAATATCCACCCGTTTGCGGCGTATTTTGAGGGTTGTTCCGCCTTGCCGTGGGACAGCCCGTCGCTTTTCTTTACTGAAAAAACGCGCGTGTCCGTTCTGAACGACAGCATACAGGCATACAATGCTGACGTGCCTGTCTTTGGCGGAACGATACCGCTGCGGCTCTGCCGGGAGAATCCGTTTTTTCAAACGACAGGGATCGGCGTTTCCCTGTGTTCTCCCCAGAAGCAATTGTTTCCCCATAGAAAAAGGAGTTACCCATGACCGACGCGAATGCCAAAATCAGAATCGATAAAAAGACGACCAGACGGCTTGTCTGGATGTTCGTGCTTTTTCTCGCAGTCGGCGCGATTATTGTGGGGTATCTTGCGTATTATCAGCTGAAGATGTATGACTACTATGAATCGCAGGTGCTCAATCAGCTGACCATCCAAACCGAAGTCAATCCGGAGCGGGGCACGATCACGGATCGGAACGGCAACATTTTAGCCACCAACGTCACCGTGTACAACGTCATCCTCTCTCCGTCCGATTTACACGAGCGCATCAAAGCCGATACTGCCGCCAATTCCGACGACAATCCGGACAACGATGTGCTCTACGAATACAGCGATCCCGAAGCGGGCATTTCCTATAAAGGCACGTCCGTGGACGACTGCATCACCGAGGTGCTTTCCCGCTATCTCGATGTGTCCGGCGACTTCATCCGCGAAAAGATCGCCAAGGAAAAGAGACAGTTTGAGGTCATCAAAAAGAATGTGGATGAGGAGCTTGCCGATAAAATCAAGGACTTTATCGCACAGTTCAGCTTGAACGATCAGATCTACTTTGTCACCTCGGCAAAGCGGTACTATCCGAAAAGCACGCTTGCCTGCCACGTGATCGGCTTCACAAACAGCGAGGGCGTGGGCATCTACGGTCTGGAACGGTACTACAACAACCTGCTGGAGGGCACGAGCGGCAAGTATATCTTAGCCCAGGACGCACGGAAGAACGATATGCCCTTTGAATATGAGCGGTATATCGAGGTTTCCAACGGCTATAACATCACGACGACGATCGATATGTACATCCAATATGAATTGGAGAATCAGCTGGAAAAGACGTTTCTCGAATCCGCAGCGGGCAACCGCGTCACCGGAATCGTCATGGACGTCAATACCGGCGGCATTCTCGCGATGGCGACATATCCGTCGTTTGACCTCAACAACCCCTATACACTCGATGAGTTCTCCGCCGCCAAGCTCCATGGTATGAGCGAGGACGACGAGGGCTACACCGACGCATATTACGAGCTTCTGTATTCCATGTGGAACAACAAGGCGATCACGGAAACCTATGAACCCGGCTCTACCTTCAAACCGATCACCACGGCAATGTGCTTTGAGGAAAACGTGATGAAGGAGACGGATCAGTTCTACTGCCCCGGCTATTACATGGTCGATGGTTGGTCAAAGCCGATCAGCTGTCACAAAAAGACCGGTCACGGTATGGTCACCTATCGTGTCGGACTCCAGCAATCCTGCAACCCGACCCTGATGCAGGTCGCGCTGAAGCTCGGTCGGGAAAAATTCTACAACTATTTTGAAGCATTCGGCTATGGAGAGAAAACCGGCATCGACGTACCGGGCGAGGTGAGCGGTATCTATTCGAGCTACAAGGATTTCGGCAACGTCTCTCTCGCGGTCTATTCCTTCGGGCAGACGTTCAAAACCACGCCGATCCAGCAGCTGCGCGCCATTGCGTCCATTGCAAACGGCGGCTATCTCGTCACACCGCATTTTCTCTCTCAGATCACGGACGACAGCGGCAACGTGATCGAAAGCTATGAGGCGGAACCAGTCCGGCAGGTCGTCAGCACCGATGTGTGCAAGCTGATCACGGACATTCTCGAAGAAGGCGTTGCCACAAACGGCGGCGCGAAAAACGCTTATGTCAAGGGGTATCGTGTGGCTGCCAAAACCGGTACCTCCGAGAAAAAGGATAAATACGATGAAAACGGCAATACGCCCTGGCGTGTCGGATCTACGGTAGCATATGCACCCGCCGACGACCCGCAGATCGCCGCGATCCTCATCGTAGACGAACCCGGCATTGATGCCGTATACGGCAGTGTGGTAGCCGCGCCGTATATCTCCAATTTGCTGTCCTTCATTCTGCCCTATATCGGGGTGGAAGCGCAGTATACCACCGAGGAGCTGGAAAACCAGAGCATTACCCTGTCGAATTACGTAGGGGCATCGGTGGAAAATACGCTTGCGGATGTGAGCTGGCGCGGATTCGCGTATGAAATTCTCGGCGACGGGGATACCATTACCGCGCAGGTGCCGGAAGCCGGTTCCAAAATCGCGAAGGACAGCGGCAGACTGGTGCTGTATACCGGCGGAGAGACGCCTGTCACGGACATCACCGTGCCGGATCTTACCGGTATGACGGCCTATAACGCCAACCAGGCTCTTGTCAACGCGGGACTCAATCCTGTGTTTGCCGGATCCATCAACGGCAGCACCGCAACGGTCATTGGGCAATCCCCAGTGGATGGTACGGTCGTGACAAAGGGTACGGTCGTGGAGATCACCCTCCGCCACCTAGATGGAACGGACTAACCCGGATATGGCATATTGAAGCCGCGCCACTGCCAGCGGTATGACAGCCATTCCGCAAATCGGTCATCGGACCCGGACGTGAAACGGATACAACCGAAATAACGGAGGGGCGATATGACAGATAAGGTGTATTCTCTGGCAAAGCTGTTTGATGGTACCGGCGCAAAGCCGATCCGCACCCATCGCGATACGGTGTCCGGCATTTGCACGGATTCCCGACGGGTACACGAAAACGATCTGTTTCTCTGTGTCCGCGGACTCCGGCACGATGGTCATACATATGCGGCGGAAGCGGCTTGTGGCGGTGCGTCTGTGGTGCTTGCGGAAAGAAGCGACCTCGCACTTCCGGACGAATGTGATCTTTGGGTCTGTCCGGACGCACGACTGGCGGAAGCGGTGGTGTACGACAATTTCTACGACCATCCCGCCGCCGGAATGACTGCTGTTGCCATCACCGGATCAAACGGCAAAACGTCTACGGCGTATATGCTGCGGACGATCTTAGCCGCTGCCGGTGAGAAGACGGGTGCGATTACCACGACCGGTGCGTTTGCCGGAAGAGAAGAAATTTCCTTTGCAAACGGCGGCACCTCTCTGGCGGATGCCGTTGGGGCAATGACCACACCGGATCCGGCGGTTTTCTATGGAACCATCGCGAAAATGCGGGACTGCGGCTGTACGCATCTGGTGTACGAAGCATCCTCTCACGCGCTGGATCTGCAGAAAACGGATGCCGTGCGCCCGTCGATTGCCATTTTCACCGGAATGGATTGCGAGCATCTCGATTATCATGGGACCATGGAGGCGTATTTTGCCGCCAAATCCCGCCTGTTCAAGCTGCTCTCGCCGCATGGTATCCGTACAGGTATCTGCAATGCGGACGATCCGTATGCCGAGCGGTTGATGGCGGCGCATCCCGACGTATTCTTTCGCACCTGTACGGCAAATGCGGAACGGATTGCGGAATGCGATGTCACAGGGCTCTACTGCATGTGTTCTACGGCGGGTACGAGTTTCCTCTATTACGCCGACGACGCGATTTTCCGGATGCGACTGCCGATCCCGGGACGATACACCATGTACAACGCTATGGAAGCGGCGACGGCTGCCCGGATTCTCGGCGTACATCCGATGGAAATCCGCGAAAGCCTCACCGCCATGGAACCGATCCCCGGAAGAATGGAACGGGTGCCGCTCGGGAATGCTCTCTATACGGCATACATCGATTACGCCCATACACCGCGCGCCATGGCGGCGGTCCTTTCCACACTCCGCGCACTCACGCCCTCTCCGACACGACTGACGGTTGTATTCGGCTGCGGCGGAGATCGGGATCCCGGAAAGCGCGCCGCAATGGGGAGAATTGCCGCCACGACTGCGGACAGCGTGATCGTTACAAACGACAACCCGCGCACGGAGGATCCGGCAAAAATTATCGCGGACATTGTGTCCGGTATACCGGATGGTACGGCATATACCGTGATCCCGGATCGTACCAAGGCGATAACATATGCCGTGGAGCGTGCGATTCCCGGTGAGATCCTTGTATTTCTCGGAAAGGGACACGAAAAATACGAGTGGATCGGGATGGAAAAACGTCCCTTTGATGAAAAGCAGATAATCATAGAAGCCGCCGAACACCATACGGGCGGTACGATATAGGAAAGCACTCCCGCCACGGAGCGTTTTTCCCTTAGATATGGACAGAGAATGAGAATGACCGGCTTTTTGCCGGCAGGATGAGGTAACAAAATGAGTGTGGAACTGAAATTGAAAACGCCGACGCCGGCGGAAATGGCAAAGGTCATGCGCGGCGCGCTGGAAATATACGGAGAGTACGACGCAAACACACCACAGACGGGATTGACCACCAACTCCAAGGAAGCCGGTGAAGGGATCATCTTCTGCGCCATCCGCGGCAGTCGTGTGGACGGAAGCGACTTTATCGCCGAGGCGGTACAGGCAGGCTCCCGCTGCTTCATCTGCCAGAGACTGCCGGACAACGCGAAAAACTGCGGTCTGCCGTTCTGTGCGATTCTGGTGGAGGATGTGATCGCGGCGATCGGCACGCTTGCGGGCTGGTACCGTGGCTTTTCAAAGGCAAAATTTATCGGGATCACGGGCAGCGTCGGCAAGACGACCACAAAGGAATTTGTCGCGGCGGTGGCTTCGGCGGCGTTCAAGACCCACAAGACCAAGGGCAATCTGAACAACGAGCTTGGCCTGCCGCTCACACTGCTCGATCTCTCGCCGGACGATGAGGTGTCCGTCATTGAAATGGGCATGAGCGCGCTCGGTGAGATTGAATACATGACAAAGCTCGTGCGACCCGATATCGCCATTGTCACAAACATCGGCACATCCCATCTTGCCACGCTTGGCACACGGGAGAATATCTGCCGCGCAAAAATGGAGATCCGGCTCGGTCTGCCGGAGGATGGCAAGCTGATTCTCAACGCCGATGAACCGTTGCTCTTTGCGCAGGCGGATACGCTGGAAAAGAAGCCGCTGTTCATGAGCATCTACAACCGGAACGGCGATTTCCGCGCGGTCAACATCCGGCAGAAGATCGACTGCATCGTGTACGACCTCATCTACGCGAACAAGGCGATCACCAATGTGGAGATCCCGGCGATCGGCAAACACAACGTATACAATTCTCTCGCGGCTTATGCGGTCGGCGTACTGCTCGGCATGACTTTCGTTTTTGCCGCCGTCCTTATCATATATTACAGGCAGGTTTCCGAGGGCTACGAGGACCAGTCACGCTTCGATATCATGCAGAAGGT